>JBCDKU010000014.1:0-41761 GCA_038746265.1 Planctomycetota bacterium | reverse complement strand
GCTGGCGGCGGCGATGATGCTCGCGCGGACCGGAGCACGGGTGACCGTCTTCGAGGCGATGGACCGCGTGGGCGGGCGGACGAGCCGTGTCGAGATGACGGCGGACGACGGCCGAGTGTTCGGCTTTGATCGCGGGCCGACGTTCTTCCTGATGCCGTATGTGCTGGGGGAGATCTTCGCGGCTGCGGGCGAGCGGCTGGAGGATCACGCGGAGCTAATCCGGCTCGATCCGATGTACCGCTTGCTCATCGGGCAGCCGGGATCGGATCCGGTGCAGATCGATACGACGCAGGACATCCCGGAGATGGCGCGGCGTGTCGGTGCGATCAACGAGGCTGATGGGCGGACGTTCGAGCGGTTTATCCATGAGAACCGAACGAAGCTGCGTTTGTCGGAGCCGATCCTGCGTCGGGCGATGCGGTCGCCGCTTGATCTTGTTGACGGCAACGCGCTGAAGCTGCTGCCGATCCTGAAGCCGCACAAGAGCGTGCACGCGTTGCTCGGGGAGTACTTCACCGATGAGCGTGTGAAGCTCGCGGTGAGCTTCCAGTCGAAGTACCTCGGGATGAGCCCGTTCGATTGCCCGAGCCTATTTACGATCCTGCCGCTGATCGAGTACGAGTACGGCGTGTGGCATCCGATCGGCGGGTGTCATGCGCTCATGCAGGCGATGGCGCGGGTCGCGGAGTCGATGGGTGTCGAGATCCGGACGTCTTCGCCTGTCGAGAAGCTGGAGTTCTCGGGGAGCCGTGCGACGGGGCTGGTCGCTGGCGGCGAGGCGCACACGTTTGATGCGGTTGTGGTGAACGCCGACGCGACGTGGGCGATGAAGAACCTCGTGCCGGCGTCGCTTCGGACGGGCGGGCGGTCGGGGTACGCGGACCGGAAGCTGGACGAGAAGAAGTACTCGTGCAGCACGTTCATGATGTACCTCGGGATGGACGGCCACGTCGATCTGCCGCATCACACGATCTACACGTCGGCGTCGTACCGCGCGAACCTCGAGGACATCGGGTCGGGCGGGCGGCTTTCGGATGATCCGTCGATCTATGTGTGCAACCCGTCCTCGACGGATCCGTCGCTTGCGCCGGAGGGTGACAGCGCGCTCTACGTGCTGGTGCCGACACCCAGCCTCAAGCACGAGACCGATGTCGATTGGCGCACGGAGCGGGAGCGCATGCGCGAGGTGGCGTACAGCCAGCTCGAGCGTGTGTTCGGGATCGAGGGTGCGCGGGAGCGGGTGGTGTGCGAGCACCTGACGGACCCGATGGACTGGGCGGCGATGAACATCAACCACGGGGCGACGTTTAACCTCGGGCATCAGCTCACGCAGATGCTGCACTGGCGGCCGCAGAACCGGCTCAAGGGGTTCGAGCGGACGTACCTCGTCGGCGGCGGGACGCACCCGGGGTCGGGGCTGCCGACGATTTTCCTTTCGAGCCAGATCTCGACGCGGCTCTTGTGCGACGATCTGGGGCTCGCGTGCCCGCTGGATGAAGTCCCTCAGGTGACGACCGAGAACGCGGCGGGCCTTGCGGTTCCTGCGGTCTAGGCGGGCGGCCCCCGCGTTCTGACCCGCTGATTCGCTGGTCCGCGGCGCGGCGTGTTTGCGGCGTGACGATTCATTCCCCGGAGGACGGGGGATGGCTCTTGCGAGCGGTGTGATTCTGACGATGGCGGCGGTCGCGGCTGACCCGGTTGGGCCTGCGGTCGGCGGTTCAGTCGCGCGTGACGCTGTACAGGAGAGCCGATCGGCGGCGCTTCGGCTCTGGGGCGTGGACGCGTCGGACGGGTCGCTCTTTGTCATTGACGAACCGGGACGCGAGCGGGCGCGGGCGCGGAAGCTCGGGCGGATCGTTGACGGCCAGGGGAACATCATCGGCGGCGAGTTGCTGGACGGTCTGGCGATCTCGCCCGACCGATCGGCGGTGATCGCGTCGCAGGCGCGCGGGTCGTCGGTCGCGCGGCTCTTGCGGGTGGATCTGACGGGCGTGGCGACGGGCGAGCGGCCGGTCGCGGTCTCGATCGGTGAGCTTCACCTCGACGCGGGTCAGCACGTCGCGGGGATCGTGGGCGATCCGCTGTTCGGGACGCTCTACGCGGTGATCTCGGATGGGGATGCGGCGACGGTCGATGAGCTCTACGCGGTGCGGCTCGGAACGAAGGGGATGTTCGTCGAGCGGCGTCGGCGGCTTGGATCTCGCGATGGGCGACGGAGCGGTTCGATCCGGGCGGCGAGCGATATTGCTGTGGGGCCGGGTGGTGATCTGTTGATCACGGATGACGCGACGGGGTCGTTGTTCCGCGTGAACGCGGTGGATGTGTTCTTCCGCGGGGTGTCGCCCGTGGACACCGGGATTAATGGCGCGGTGGCGTACGAGAACCTCGCGGGGCGGACGGCGCTGGTTCACGCGGCGGGCGATCGCATCGTCCTGATGAGCGGCGAGGGCGAGACGATCCGCGAGATCGATCTGGCGGGCGAGGGCATCGCGCGGCCCGTGGGGTTGGCGTTCGCGTTGGACGTGGATCCGCGGGCATCGGGGTTCGATGTCGACAGCGCGTTCCCGTTCGAGCCGATCCGGACGACGCCCCCGATCAACCGTCCGGCGCGGTACGGCGGGGGCGGGTTTGGTGGTGGAGGTGGGGGTGGTGGCCGCCCGAGGGGCGGCGCGCAAGAGCTGACGTTCGACCCGCCGACGGGCCGGGAGCCGTTCGATCGACGGCTGCTGTTTCCTGAAAATGGCGATCCGCCGGGCGGGCCCGAGGAGCCGTTCTTCGAGGATCCGCCGGAGGAGCCTCGGACGGTGAGCGAGTCGCCCGGCGGGGTTCCGTCGCCCGGGGCGGCGGCGCTTGCCGGAGTCGCGGCGGTGCTGGTCGGGTCGCGTCGGCGTCGCGGGTGATGCCGGGTAAAGCTTGCACCGGTGGCGCTTAGACGGTCGCGGCTTCGGACATCGCGGCGAGATCCTGGAGCGAGGCGACCTGCCAGTCGCCCGCCTTGCGTGCCTGGATCGCGCGGACGGCGGCGTTGGCGGCGGGGACGGTCGTGAGCATCGGGATGCCGAGGCGGACGGCCGTCGATCGGATGCGGCCCTCGTCGGTCTTCCAGCCGGTGCGGGTGGGCGTGTTGATGACGAGGCCGATCTTGCTGTCGGTCATGAGGTCGATGACGTTGGGGCGTGCGCCGGTGCCGATCTTCTGGAGGATGGTGGGCTTCATGCCGTGGCGCTGGAGTTCTTCCCCGGTGCCCTCGGTGGTGAAGACCTCGAAGCCCATCGCCATGAGTGCGCGGGCGGCGTCCACGATGTCGCGCTTGTCCTCGCGGCGGACGGAGATAAACACGCCCCCCTCGCCCGGCAGGTCGGTGCCGGCGGCGAGCATGGCCTTGAGGTAGGCGGTGGGCAGCGAGACGTCGACGCCCATGACCTCGCCCGTCGAGCGCATCTCGGGGCCCAGGACGAAGTCCACGCCCGGGAATTTCTGGAATGGGAAGACGGGAGCCTTGACGGCGTAGGAGCCCGTGTCGGGGACCTCGTGTGCGCCCTGTGTTGAGAGCGTTTCTCCCAGCATCGCGCGGGCGGCGATGGAGGCCCACGGGACGTTCTTGGCCTTGCCGACGTACGGCACCGTCCGGCTCGCGCGCGGGTTGACCTCGATGACGTAGATCTCGTCGTCCTTGACGGCGAGCTGGACGTTCATCAGGCCGCACACGCCGAGCGCCTTCGCGAGTTGGCGGGCGGTTGCCTTGAGTTTGTCCACGAGCGGCTTGGAGAGTGTCCACGGCGGGATCGAGCAGGTCGAGTCGCCCGAGTGGACGCCCGCGTGCTCGATGTGCTCCATCACGGCGGCGACGAGCGCGGTGCCCGATTCGTCGTTGCGTTCGGTGAAGTCGGCGACGACGTCCACGTCGATCTCGACGGCGCCGTCGAGGAACTTATCGATCAGCACGGGCGCGTCGTCGAGGTCGCTCACGCTCAGGGCGCTGGTCATGTAGTGGACGAGGGCCTTCTCGTCGGAGCAGATCTCCATGCCGCGGCCGCCCAGCACGTAGCTCGGGCGCACGAGCACGGGGTAGCCGATCTCGGCGGCTTTGGTCTTCGCTTCGTCGAGGCTGCGGACGATCGCGCCGGGCGGGCGCTTGAGGTTGAGTTCTTCGAGCAGCGCGTCGAACCGGTCCCGGTCCTCGGCGAGGTCGATGGAGTCGATGGGCGTGCCGAGGATGGGCACGCCCGCGGTGACGAGCCCGCCCGCGAGGTTGAGGGGGGTCTGTCCGCCGAACTGGACGATGGTGCCCTTGACGGGGCCCGTTTGATCGATGCCGTTGCCGCCGTTGAGGCGCTCGATGACGTTGAGCGTGTCTTCGAAGGTGAGCGGCTCGAAGAAGAGCAGGTCGGACGTGTCGTAGTCGGTCGAGACCGTCTCGGGGTTCGAGTTGATCATGACCGATTCGTACCCGAGCTCGCGGGCGCTGAAGGCGGCGTGGACGCAGCAGTAGTCGAACTCGATGCCCTGGCCGATGCGGTTGGGCCCGCCGCCGATGATGACGACCTTCTCCTTGGCGGGGTCGCCGCCGATCTCGTCTTCGGCGGGGATCTCGACGGTCGTGCCGTCGTCGAGGACCTTGGTGTAGCCCGGCTGGTAGGTGGAGTAGTAGTAGGGGGTGACGGCGTCGAACTCGGCGGCGCAGGTATCGACGAGCTTGTAGACGGGCTTGACGCCCAGCGACTCGCGCTGGCGGCGGACGGTGAGGATGCTCTCGCTCTTGATCGTGCCGAGGTAGAGGTTGGCGAGCTGCGCGTCGGAGTAGCCGAGGCGCTTGGCCTCGAACATGACCTCGCGCGGGACGTCCTCGAGCTTCTGGTAGCGGCAGAGGACATCTTCGAACTCGACGAGCTGCTGGATCTGATCGATGAAGAAGGGGTCGATGCCCGTGTGCTCGTGGACGCGCTCAACGGACCAGCCCATTTTGAGCGCGTAGCGGATGTAGTAGAGGCGGCCCTGGCTCGGGACGCTGAGCTTGCGGACGAGCTTGTCGATGTCCACGGGCCACTCGATGGGCTGGCCGTCCGCGGTGCGGAGCCCGAGCTTGGTGCGGCCGCCGATCGCGGGGTCGGAGGTGGTGTCGTCGGTGCGCTGCGCGGGCGGGACGGCGGCGCCGCTGACCTGGAGCTGCTCGTGCTCGACGGCGCGGACGGCCTCGAGCCACTTGTCGTTGCGGTCGAGCCCGATGCCGAACCGCTTGACGTCCATCGAGCGGATGACCTTCTGGAGTGACTCTTTGAAGGTGCGGCCGATCGCCATCGCTTCGCCGACGGACTTCATCTGCGTGGTGAGGGTCTCGTCGGCTTCGGGGAACTTCTCGAAGGTCCAGCGGGGCATCTTGGTGACGACGTAGTCGATCGAGGGCTCGAAGCAGGCGCTGGTCTTGCGGGTGATGTCGTTGCGGAGCTCGTCGAGGGAGTAGCCGATCGCGAGCTGGGCGGCGATCATGGCGATCGGGAAGCCCGTGGCTTTCGAGGCGAGCGCGGAGCTGCGGCTGACGCGCGGGTTCATCTCGACGACGACGTACTCGAACTCGCCCGATTCGGGTCGCGGGTTGACGGCGAACTGGACGTTGGAGCCGCCCGTCTCGACGCCCACCTCGCGCATGATGGTGATCGCGGCGTCGCGGAGGACCTGGTATTCCTTGTCGGTGAGCGTGAGGATCGGGGCGACGGTGACGGAGTCGCCCGTGTGGACGCCCATGGCGTCGATGTTCTCGATGCCGCAGACGATGACCACGTTGTCGTTCTTGTCGCGGACGACCTCGAGCTCGTATTCCTTCCAGCCGAGCAGGGACTTGTCGATCTGGACCTGCCCGATCATGCTCGCGCGGATGCCGCGGGTGACGAGCTCGTCGAACTCCTGCATGTTGTAGGCGATGCCGCCGCCCCAGCCGCCGAGCGTGAAGGCGGGGCGGATGATCGCGGGGAGCGAGATATCTTCGAGGAACCGGCGTCCGTCCTCGAGGTTGGAGACGGTCTGGCTCTTGGGTGTCGCGAGTCCGGCGCGGTTGCAGACCTTCTTGAACTCGTCGCGGTCCTCGGCGCGGTGGATGACCTCGCGGTTGGCGCCGATCATCTCGACGCCCAGCTCCTCGAAGATGCCCTGGTCGTGCATGGCGCACGCGCAGTTGAGCGCGGTCTGGCCGCCGAGCGTGGGGAGGACGGCGTCGATGGGTGTGCCGAGGTCGCGTTCTTTCTCGATGACCTTCTTGACGGTCTCGGGCGTGATGGGCTCGACGTAGGTGCGGTTACTCATGGCCGGGTCGGTCATGATCGTGGCGGGGTTGGAGTTGATGAGGACGACGCGGTAGCCCTCGTCGCGGAGCGACTTGCAGGCCTGTGCACCGGAGTAGTCGAACTCGCAGCCCTGCCCGATGACGATGGGCCCGGACCCGATGAGCAGGATGGTGTGGATGTCGTCGCGCTTGGGCATGAGAGCTCCGCCCTCGGGGCGCCGGGCGTGGTCCGTCCGCGGAATCGGCTCGGCGCAAACTGGAGGAGGTTAAGTCGGCTACCGTCTCGGGTCCAATACAGAACGTCAGACGCCGCGTTCGGCATCCGTTCCTGACAGAATTTCCAAGAGTTGGGCACAAACTCGGGCACATTGCGAGTCGGACGGGCGTTGTTCAGACGAACCGAGACCACCTCTGAGTGAGATGCCGCACCGACCGTGGGAGGACCGACACCTGTGAGCACGATCAACCCCCGCACGCTGATCGCCATTCCCGTCTACAACGAGATCGCTACGGCTGAGCGAGTGCTGCGGCGGATCCGGTCGATCCATCCGGACGTGCTGGTCGTCGATGACGGCTCGACGGACGGGACGGGCGACCTTCTGGAATCGCTCAAGCCCGAGCTTGGGTTTGAGCTGATCCGGCACGACCCGAACGAGGGGTACGGGAAGTCGCTGATCGACGCCTTCGCGGCGGCCGAGACGCTGGGTTTCGACTGGGTTGTCACCATGGACTGCGACGAGCAGCACGAGCCCGAATCGATCCCGGCGTTCCTGCAGGAGATCGAGAAGGACGAGTTCGATCTGGTCAGCGGGTCCAGGTACACGACCGAGCCCGATGCGTCGGACCCGCTCGCGGCGCCTCCGCCCGAGCGTCGGAAGATCAACAAGCTGATCACGCAGGAGATCAACGAGCGGCTTGGGCTCGGGATCACCGACGCGTTCTGCGGGTTCAAGGCGCACCGGGTGGAGCGGATCGCCGAGCTCGGGCTGACGGAGACCGGGTACGCCTTCCCGATGCAGCTCTGGGTGCGGTCGGCTGCCGCGGGGCACCGGGTGGGCGAGATTCCGGTCCGGCTGATCTACAACGACCCGAACCGGACGTTCGGCGGCGGGCTCGATGATGCCGAGAAGCGTCTCAGGCACTACCGCGAGTTGCTGCACCACGAGCTGTGCACGGCGCGGGAGCTGCTCTCGGAGCGGGCGACCGAGGAGCTGGTCGTGGATTGCGGGTCGGCTGCCTGAGGGCGGTCGCGTGCTTCGGGAACTAGGCTCGACCCGTGCCGGACAGCGTTCGTGACGACATCGAGATCCACCTAAGCCCGTCGCCCGCGGAGTGGCGGCCGCGGGTGCCGGACAACGCCGCGCGGCGGTTCCGGGATCAGATCGGGCTGCCGACCGATCGGCAGGTGATCCTGTCGGGTCATCAGGCGGAGATCTGGCATCCGGGCATCTTGGCGAAGCGGCTGGCGGCCGAGGCGTGCGCAGAGCGCGCGGGTGGCGCCGCGGCGTGGCTCGTCGTGGATCACGACGACAACGACCCGGTGAAGCTGACGCGGCCGACGCGGGACGCGAAGGGACGGCTCGCGGTCGAGGAGGTCGCGCTGTGTTCTGCGCGGGTGCCGAAGGGGACGCCGACGGGGAGCCGGGTTGCGATCGATCTGGAGGTTGAGTTCGAGCATGTGGACTCGGCGCTGCGCGGGCGTGCGGGTGCGGTGTCGATGGCGGAGCAGTTCGCGCGGGCGGGCGAATCGCTGGCGGCGTCGATGACGGGGTCCGATGAGCAGCCGCTTGTGTTCGCGTCGCGGCTGACGGAGACGGACCTGTTCCAGCAGTTGGTCGATCGGTTGATCGCCGAGCCGGCGGAGGCGGTCCGCGCGTACAACGAGGCGGCGGCGTCGGAGCCCAGCGCGGGTGTGCGTGCGCTGATCGCGCGGGAGTCGGCGGGGCGGTTCGAGCTGCCGCTCTGGCGTGTGCGTGCGGGCGAGCCGCGGATGCCGGTCTACAGCACGAACCTGACGGAGATCCCGCGGTCGGAGCTCGCGCCGCGGGCGCTGCTGATGACGCTGATCTGCCGGCAGGCGGCGTGCGATCTGTTCGTGCACGGCACGGGCGGCGGGGCGTACGACCTCATCACCGAGCGGTGGGCGAAGGCATGGCTCGGTGCGGAGCTCGCGCCGATGACGGTCGCGACCGCGACACTCACGCTCGATCTCGGTGTGGAGCCGGTGACGCGCGAGGATCTCGCGAGGGCGCGTTGGCGCGCGCACCACGCGCGGCACGATCCGGCGGAGATCGGCGCGAGCGATGCCGCGTCGAAGAAGCGTGAGCTTGTCGCCGCGATCGATACGGCCGACCAGCCGGCGGGGCCGTTCAATCAGATGCACGCGCTGCTCACCGAGTATCGGCGTGATCACGCGGACGAGCTTGCGCAGCTCGACGCGGACGTCGAGCGGATCGAGGGGCACCTGGCGGACGCCGAGGTGGTGCGGATCAGGACGTGGCCCTTCCCGCTGCACGCGGAGCCCGACCTGCGGGCGCTTCGCGCGGAGATCCGGTCGCGGTTTGGGCTTGATTCATGAAGTGGTTGCTCGCCGTCATCTCGATGGTGCTTGTCGGCTGCGGCGAACGCGCGGCGACGCCTGCCGAACCGGAATCGGAGGAGCTTCGGCTCGTCGCGCTGAGCCCGGCGATCGCGGTGATGCTGCGCGATCTCGGTCTGGAGGACCGCATTGTCGGTCGGCACGAGTACGACCTTGCCTTGTCGAAGTCGATCCCGTCGATGGGGCACCAGCAATTGATCGATTACGAGGCGCTGATCGAAGCCAACCCGACGCATGTGATCCTGGAGTGGGGCGAGCGGGACCTGCCCGGCAAGCTGACCAATCTGGCAGGGCGGAACGGCTGGGCGGTGATGAACTACCGGATGGAGTCGATCGATCAGATCGCCGAGGCGTGGGACGATCTCGCGCTCGACCTGCGGGGCGGCGGGCCCGCGGAGCCGATCGATCGGTCGGGCGTGATCCCGCGGTACGACCCGAACCGGCTGGAGACGGACCTGCCGAGCACACGGCTGGCGTCGGCGCTGCGGCCGATCGAGTCGGATGTGTCGGCTGTTGGCGGCGTGCTGCTGCTCGCGGGCGGCGATCCGCCCGGCGTGCTGGGTCCCGGGTCGGTGCATCACGAGGTGCTGGTGCGGCTCGGCGCGGTGCCCGCGATCGCCGAGGGGTCGCCGTGGATGAGTCTGGATCTGGAGGACATGCTCGGGCTCGCGCCTGGTGCGATCGTGCTGGTCGCGCCGCGGACACCGGGCACCGACGCGGCCGAGCCGACCGCGGAGGACATCCGCGAGCGGCTCGGCCGACTGGGCGAGCTCGCGATCCCGGCGATCGAGTCGGGGCGCGTCGCGCTGATCGATGATCCGTACGCGCTGCTCGGTGGGAGCGCGATCATCGACTTCGCGGGGGATCTGCGGGAGATCCTTGAGGGTTGGGCCCGCGACTAGAAGTTGTTGTTGATCAGCGTGGGTGCGATGGGGAAGCCGAACTGCTGTGTCGGGGCGGCGACCTCGAAGACCGAGCAGTTCTGGATAGTCGCGCCCTCGGAGAACGAGAAGCCGACGTTGAATCCCGTGACGACGCAGCCGATCGCTGCGCCGGTGAGCACCCGGAAGCCATTGTGCGGGTTCGCGATCGCGAACGGGAGCGTGGCGGCGCAGTTGGAGGCGACGCCGTTGCGGACGGCGATGCCGGTGCTGCTGGCGAGCGACTGCATCATGGCGTGGCTGTCGAAGACCGATCCCTGCGTGACGCTGATGCCGGTGGCGTTGACCTCGGAGAACTCGAAGCGGACCTGGCACTCGCGGACGGTCCCAAACCCGACGCGGATGCCGAAGCGGGCCTCGGCGCCGACGACCTGAACGGAGCAGCGTTCGACGTTGGCTTCGGTGGTTTCGATCCCGATCTCCGAGACGGCGATCACGCAGCCACTCACGCCGATCCGTTCGGCATCGATGCCGGTCTTGCAGCCGGTGATGGCGAGATCGCTGATCGTGCCGGCCTCGACGCCTGAGGTGGTGACGAAGAAATTGCCAACGAAGTCGCGTTTGAGATCGATTGCGGTCCCGACGTCGGCGATGAAGCCGTTGTGGATAAGGAGCCCGGTGTTGCTCTGCGAGCGGTCGCCCGGGACGGCGGCGATGCCGGTGCTTCCCGAGTCGGGCCCGGTGCCCGAGATGGTGAAACCGTTCAGGTCGATGGAGACGTCGTCGCTATTGATGACGATCCCGATCTGGCCCGGGGGCACGGTGATGTTTGAGGTCAGGACGTAGCTTCCCGGGCTGCTGATGGTGAAGAGGCTGTCGAGCCCCGCCCCGGCGGGCGTGTTGGTGTTGTTGACCGGGAGACGCGGGCTGACCTCGGCGAGGCTCGGGCCGGTGCCAGAGATCGGGCCCGCGGGTGGAGTGAGCGGGCCGAGCGTGCTGGCCGGCTGAGCGAGGACGGCGACGGAGGAGGCGGCAATCGCGATCGCGGCGGCGGTGAGACGGGGCATATCGGGCTCCTGTGTTCTGAAGGGGTCTTTTCTCCAGTAGCCGCGAGAAGGGCGGGGCCCGGTGTCGGTATCAAGGAAAAAATCATGCGCCGGGGTGTGCGGCTTGCGGAGAAGAGCCGGAAGGCAAGGCTCCTAGGCTTGCGTCCGATGACTTCACTGGCTTCCGATTTCGACCCCGTCGCCCTGCTCGCCGAACGTTTCACGAGGGCGATCTCCGCCGCGTTTCCCGAGCTTGCCCAGCGTGACATCGACCCGCTGCTCGGGCCCGCGCGGCAGGCGCAGTTCGGGGACTTTCAGTCCAACGCCGCGATGCCGCTCGGGAAGCGGCTGGGTGTCAAGCCGCGCGAGGCGGCGCAGAAGATCGTCGATCATCTCGACGTCGCGGATCTCTGCGAGCCGTTGACGGAGCAGTCGATCGCGGGTCCCGGGTTTATCAATGTGTTCCTCAAGAAGGACACGCTCGCGGAGCTCGTGGGCCGGCTCGATGCGCCGGAGCTGGGGCTGCCGCCGGTCGATGGACCCGAGACGGTCGTCGTCGACCTGTGCGGCGTAAACCTCGCGAAGCAGATGCACGTCGGGCACCTGCGCTCGACCGTGATCGGCGACGCGATCGCGCGGACGCTCGAGCGGCTCGGGCACCACGTCCTGCGGCAGAACCACGTGGGCGACTGGGGCCTGCCGATCGCGATGGTGACCGCGAAGCTCGGGCAAGAGGCCGAAGCGGGCGCGATCGATCCCGAGAAGCTGAGCCTCGCGGATCTGAACCGGCTCTACCGCGCGGCGCAGCAGGAGTGCGCGCCCGATCACAAGGGACTCGAGCGCGTGCGGCAGCACGATCTTGGGCCCAAGGCAGAAGCCGAGCTCGAGGAGCAGGTCGCGGGCGCGACCGAGGCGCTCGTGCACGCGAAGAAGACGCTCGTGAAGCTGCAAGCGCACGACGCGGGCGTCGTCGCGGTGTGGCAGAAGATCTACGACATCACGATGTCCACCGTGCTCGCGACGTGCGAGCGTCTGCACACCCGGATCACGGCGGAGCACTCGGCGGGCGAGTCGAGCTACGCGGAGCTGCTCGGCCCGGTCGTGGAGGATCTGGTCACGCGGGGCGTCGCGGAGGAATCGGACGGGGCGCTCGTGGTGCGTGTCGAGGGCGTGAAGGAGCCCTGCCTGATCCGCAAGCGCGACGGCGGCTACCTCTACGCGACGACCGACGTCGCGGCGATACGCAAGCGCGTGCAGGAACTCGGCGCGGACCGCGCGGTGTACGTCGTTGATGCACGGCAGAGCCTGCACTTCACGCAGGCGTTCGGGGCCGCGAAGAAAGCCGGCTACGCCAGCAAGCCCGACGGCACCCGGGCGACGCTCGAGCACGCGGGCTTCGGCACCGTGCTCGGCGAGGACAACCGCCCGCTCAGGACGCGCTCGGGAGAGAACGTGAAGCTCTCGGATCTGCTCGATGAGGCGGTCGATCGGGCCAAGGCAGCGATGGCCGACCGCGGCCAGGACGGCGCGGATGCGGACGCGGCCGAGCGGATCGGCATCGCAGCGATCAAGTACGCCGACCTGCAGACCGAGCGGGTGCGGGATTACGTCTTCAGCTTCGACCGGATGGTGAGCTTCGAGGGCAACACGGGGCCCTACCTGTTGTACGCGGTGGTGCGGCTCAGGAGCATCTTGCGCAAGGCCCAGGCGGAGGGGATCGCGTTCGACGGGGCCGCGCCGATCGCGATCGCCGAGCCCGATGAGAAGGCGCTGGCGCTGACGCTGCTGCGGTACCCGGGCGTGGTGCGGGCGGTGGAGGAGTCGCTCGAGCCGAGCAAGCTGTGCCAGTACGCCTACGACCTCGCGACGGCGTTCAGCGGCTTCTTCGACCGCTGCCCGGTGCTCAAGGCGGACTCTGCTGAGATCCGGGCGAGCCGCCTGCGGCTCTGCGACCTGACGCGGCGGGTGCTGGAGGACGCGCTCGAGGTGCTGGGGCTGCCGACGGTGGAGCGGATGTAGGCGATCCTCACCCTCTCCCGGGGGAGAGGGAGCAAATCCAGATGCCGGAGTGCCTAATCGCGTCCCATCATCTACCATGACCCGGTGAGCGAAGGCAGCGTCATGCCAGCGTGGGGGACTCTCTCAGACCGTCTCGATCGGCTCCGCCGATTCCGCGCCGACCTCGCGGCGAGCGAGGGGGCGATCTCGAGTCTGATCGCCGAGGAGATCGGCAAGCCCCGGTGGGAGTCGCTGACGGCCGATTTCATGCCCGCGCTCGCCGGGATCCGGTGGGCCGAGAAGAACGCGCGGCGGCTCCTGCAGCCCCGGAAGCTGACCGGCGGCGGCATGCTCGGGATGGGCCAGCGGCACGTCGTGAGCCGCGAGCCCTTGGGGCGTGTCGCGATCATCGCGACGTGGAACTACCCGGTGGGCCTGCTCGGTGTGCAGCTCGCGCAGGCCCTCGCGGCCGGCAACCGTGTTGTCGTCAAGCCCTCAGAGCACTGCCCGCGGACGCAGACGGCCCTGCTCGAGATCGCGCAGCGGCATCTGCCCGAGAACGTCCTGGGGTGGACCGAGCCGACACGCGAGGCCGGGGCGGCGCTCCTGCGCGATCATGACTTTGACCATGTGGTGTTCACGGGCTCGACGGGCGTGGGCCGCTCGATCGCCGAGGCGCTCGCGCCGAGCCTGACACCCTCGACGCTCGAGCTGTCGGGGCGTGATTCGGCGTTCGTGCTCGAAGACGCGAACTTGAAGGTCGCGGCGCGGTCGATCTGGTTCGCGGCGACCGCGAACTCGGGCCAGACGTGCATGGCGCCGAAGCGGGTGCTGGTGGAGAAGCCGATCTATCAGGAGTTCCTGAGGCAGATCGGACTCTTCGCGGCTGGCGCGGCGCCGAAGCGGATCATTTCCGAGGCCGCCGCAAGCGAGGCATGGTCTCAGGTCGAGCGTTCGCTCGAAGCCGGTGCACGGCTGCTCAGCGGCGTGCCCGAGAAGCCCGAGGGCGCGTGGATGCGTCCGTGCGCGGTCGTCGATTGCCCGCCCGATGCCGAGGTCGTTGCGGGACGCAACTTCGCGCCGGTCTTCGCGGTGGTGCCGGTGGACGACGTCAACCAGGCGCTCGAGATCCACGCGACCTGCGACCAGCACCTCGCGACGAGCGTGTTCACGCGGCGCACGCGGTGGGCCCGGGCGGTCCTCGCACCGCGGCTCGGGGCGCACACTGTCACGATCAACGACGCGATCATCCCGACCGCCCACCCGGCCGCATCGATCGGTGGCGTCGGGGCGTCGGGCTGGGGCGAGAGCCAGGGCGAGGCGGGGCTCCTGAAGATGACGCGACCCGTCTCGGTCTCAACGACCTCGACGTGGCTCCGCCCGCCGCTCGACGTGCCCTCGCCCGGGCGTCTCGCGATGATGGTCAAATGGGTCGGCAGGATGTTCGACGCCGACAAGGGCACGCCGATCGATCTGGGCAGCACGGCCGCGCCCAGGCAATCGCAGATTCACGAAGCCAAACAACCCCACACCTCGGAGGGCGCACCGGACGCCCACGAGGTCCAGCCCGCGGAAGCAGCGACATGATCACCGACGCCAACGGAACCACCTCGAACGCCCAGCGCCACGCCGTCGTGATCGGCGGCGGTCTCGCGGGCCTCTCGTCCGCGGTCGAACTCTCGAGCCACGGCGTCCGCGTGACGCTCGTGGAGAAGAACGAACACCTGGGCGGCAAGATGAACCTGCTCGAGGACCAGGGCTTCAGCTTCGACATGGGGCCCACGATCATCACGTTGCCCGAGGTGTTCCGCGGGATCGTCCGCCGCGCGGGCAAGAACCCGGCGGACTACTGCGAGCTGGTCGATCTCGACCCGCAGTGGCGCTGCTTCTACGAGGACGGCACGGTCATCGATCTCCGCCGCGACCCCGCGGTGTTCGCGCGGCAGCTCAATCTGCAGTTCCCGGAGCACATGCCCGCCGACGGGTTCATGAAGTTTGTCGAGTACGCCAAGCGCATGTTCCGGCTCTCGGAGAAGGTGTTCTTCTACCGCGATCTCGGCGCGATCGGCGACATGATGAAGAACCCGCCCTCCGAGCCCGGCATCCTCGCCGACGTGATGGCGATGCGGATGCACTCAACTGTCGGCGGCACGATCGATAAGCACATCACCGAGCCGCACCTCAGGCAGCTCTGTGAGCACTTCCTGCAGTACGTCGGCTCGAGCCCGTTCCTCGCGCCGGCGATCCTCTCGCTGATCGCCGCCGCCCAGACGCAGAACGGCTGCTGGTACCCGATGGGCCCGGGCGGCTCTGCCCCGGGCGGCACGCGGATGATCGCGCGGTCGCTCGCGAAGCTCGCCGAGGAAGCGGGCGTCGAGGTGATCACGGGTCAGAAGGTCACGCGGATCCTCGAATCGGACGGCGTCGCGAAGGGCGTCGAGCTCGAGGACGGGCGCGAGATCCTTGCCGATGCGATCGTCAGCAACTGCGACGTGCAGCGAACTTACCGCGACATGATGACCGGTCCGAAGGCGGACGAGGCGAAGCAGAAGATCGCATCGAAGTACGAGCCGGCGTGCAGCGGGCTCGTGCTCTACCTCGGGCTCAACAAGCCCTACGAGCACCTCGCGCACCACAACTTCCTGTTCTCGACCGACAGCCACTCCGAGTTCAACGACATCTACAAGGAGGGCATCCCCGCCCGCGACCCGACGCTCTACATCGCCGCGCCCTCGAAGACCGACCCGGGGCAGGCGCCCGAGATCGATGGGCAGCCGGGCGAGGCGTTGTACGTCCTGATCCACACCGCGTACAACCGCGAGGGCACGCGCTGGGAGGGGCCCGACGGGATCCTTGAGCGGTACCGACCGGTCGTGATCGAGAAGATGAAGCGGATGGGGATGGACGATCTCGAGGACCGCATCGTCGTCGAGCACCACCTCACGCCCGACGGCATCGACCGGATGTACAACGCCGAGGGCGGCGCGATCTACGGGCTCGCCTCGCACGGCAAGCTCGCGGGCGGGTTCAAGCCCCGCAACCGATCGAAGGCGTTCAAGAACCTCTACCTCGCGGGCGGCAGCGCGAACCCGGGCCCGGGCGTCCCGATGGTGTTGATGTCGGGCGTGACGGCGGCGTTCAGCGTGTGCGAGGATCTCGGGATCGAGCCGAAGCGCGAGGCGGCGTTCGCCGCCGAGCCCAAGCCCCTCGCGCCGGGCAGCCGCAAGGCCGACTACCAGCCGCTCCCGGAATCGGAGCAGGAGACCGTGCACGCGTGACGAACGGAGACGCGACCAGCCCGGTTCGTTTCCTGCCAGATCGCTTCAGCCCGCGGTTCCTGCGTTTTTTCGGCTGGTGGTGCCGCGAGAAGATGCTCGAGAAGAAGTTCTTCGCGGTGCGTCTCGCGCGTGAAAACCAGAACGTCCTCGGCGACCTCGCGGACCACGACGGGCCCGTCCTCGTGCTCACGAACCACGTGAGCTGGTGGGATCCGCTCATCATGCTCACGCTGCACCGCATGGAGCTGTGCGCAAAGGGCAGGTCCCGCGGGCTGCGCGCGCCGATGCACATCGACCAGCTCGAGCGGTTCAGGTTCTTCACGCGGCTCGGCGCGTTCGGCATCGATCCCGACGAGCCCCGCAGCATGCAGGCGATGGTGGACCATGTGGCGCGGTACTTCGCCGAGGATCCCTGCCCGGGCCTGTGGATCAACCCGCAGGGACGCTTCGCCGACGTCCGCGAGCCGATCGAGATGCGGCCCGGTGCCGCGAAGCTCGCGGCCCTCGACGAGCGCACGGCCGTCGCGTGCGTGCAGATGGAGTACACGTTCTGGCTCGACGCGAAGCCCGAGGTGCTGCTGCGATACGAGCCCGTGACGCCCGATCGGCGCTCTACCACGGGCTGGCTCCGCGCGATGCGCGAGGCGATGGACCGCAACGCGGCCGCCCTCGCGGATCTTGCGATCGCGCGCGACCCGGCGAACTTCGTGAATCTCACCGGGGGCGAGGGAGCGAACGTGCACCCGTTCTACGGGCTCGTGCTCAAGCTCCGGGGTAAGTCCGGGGCGATCGACGACGCGCGCGACCGCCGCGACCGCCGCGAGCATGCGCAGGAGCGCCAGCGGCAGGCCGACCGCCCGGCGGCGACGGTCTGAAGAAGAGAGGAGGCGATCGGTGAACGTGGACACCATCCTGATCGCCCTCGCCGCGCTCGCGGTCGTGTTCTCGGCGCTGCCGCTCGCGATGACGCTCTGGAACCTGACGCTCTACACCCGGTCGGACGCGCGGGCGAAGGTCGATCACGAACGCCGGATCTTTGTGTGCATCCCCGCGCGGAACGAGCAGGACAACATCGAGGCGTGCGTGCGGTCGCTGCTCGACAACGACCACCCGTCGCTGCGTGTGGTGGTGTACGACGATCAGTCCGATGACCGCACGCCCGAGATCCTGAGCCTGCTGCGGGCCGAGGATCCGCGGGTGCTGTCGGTGAGGACGTCGCCCCTGCCCGAGGGCTGGAACGGCAAGCAGCACGCGTGCTGGCGGATGGGCAGGGCGGTCAGCGAGGGCGATCTGGGCGAGCCGCCCCTCCGCGACGACGAGCTGGTGCTGTTCACCGACGCCGACGTGCGGTTCAGCGCGGACTGCCTGCGTCGATCGCAGGCAGAGCGCGACCGGCTCGACGCCGACCTGCTCTCCACCTTCCCGCGGCAGAAGACCAACACGCCGTCGGAGGCCGTCGTGGTCCCGATGATGTTCTATCTGCTGCTCGGCTATCTCCCGATCGCGCGGATGCGCGCGACGATCGATCCCGCGACGTCGGCGGGGTGCGGTCAGTTCATCCTGATGACGGGTCGTGGTTGGCGCGCCGTTGACGGGCACGCGGTGTGCAAGTCGTCGATGCACGACGGCATCAAGCTGCCGCGGGCGGTCCGCGCTGCGGGGCTCAAGTCTGATCTCTTCGACGGGACCGATCTTGTCTCGGTCCGCATGTACCGCGGGCTCGCCGAGACGTGGCGCGGCTTCGCGAAGAACGCGTACGAGGGCCTGGGCTCGGTCGGGCTGCTGTGCTTCATGACCGTGGTGCACCTGCTCGGGCACCTGCTGCCGTGGGGCGTGCTGATCGCGGCGCTCGCGGGCGTGGAGCTCACGCCGATCGCGGTGAGCCTCGCCGGTCTCGCGGCGTTGCTCCAGCTCACGCAACGATTGACACTTGCCCGCCGTCTGCGGCACGCGGTCCTCGGCGCGCTGCTGCACCCGGTCGGGGTCGCGATGATGACCGCGATCCAGTGGCACAGCTACTTCATCCAGCGGGCGGGCCGGCGTGCGTGGCGCGGCCGCGTCCTGACGTCCGCGCCCGAGCCCGACGCGACCTGACGGTGGTCATTTCGGCTGTCACTCGGCCTGGCGATCGGGCCCGCGAATTCCTTGCGATCTCGCGGCCCGCCGCTAAACTTTCGGCATGATCTGGTGGCGTTCTCGATACCGCGATCTCCGCGAAGCCGGCGAGCGATTCCGGGCAGAACACTCCCGATTTCTGACCATCGCGCTGCGGCGTCCCAATGCCTACCCCCGGATCCCCGCCAAGCCCGTCCGCGAGGGCGGTTTCAGCGTGCTGACGTCGCGCGAATCCGGACGCCGGCACACCCGCCGCTGGTGGTCGCTCGCGCTGGATCGCGTCGGGCTGCTCGAACGCGACTGACCGGACTCCCGGGCGTGCATGATGGGACGTTCGCGAATGTCTCCATCGGCGCTGGCGTCGCGCGAGCCGTGACGTACCATGCGGACGTCTGAGATCGGGGGCGGTTTCCGAGATGGCACCACGGGGGTTTGTTCGATGGATGAGGTCGTGACGGAGACACCCGCGACGGGTGGGCAGGGCGGCGGCGGCTCGCCCTCGGGCGTCGAGCGTGCTCCGCTCAACCGCCCGTGGCTGATCAAGATCGTCATCATCCTCGCGGCCGTCTTCGCGTTCGGCTCGTGGGGCCTCTACGACGCGACCGTGGTCTACCCGGCCCGCGGCGAGAAGTACGCGAGCTACGCCCGCTACCAGTACCTCGAGGCGGGCCGCCTCGCCGACCAAGAATCGCCCGGCATCTTCCGTGCCTCGCAGCTCTCCATCGAGAACCCCGCCGACGAGCTCGCCCGCCTCCGCGAGAGCGAGGTCCGCGAGCGCAACAAGGAAGACGGCGCAGAGAACAGCACGAGCGGCCGCCGCCTGCGGGCCCGGCTTGAGATCGCCCGCGAGCGCTGGCTCACCGGACTCTCGCGCGTCGGCAGGCTCGACGCGGAGTTCACCTCGTTCGACAACCCGCGGAGCGAGCTGGCGGCGCTCGACACCGAGTGGAAGAGCAAGTCGCCGCCGTCGCCGCTTGAGAACTTCGATATCCCGAGCCAGTGGCTCATCGCGGGCGTGTGCTACGCGCTCAGCGCCTACATGGTCCTGCTGCTGCTCCGCGTGACGGCCAAGAAGTACACCTGGAACCCCGCCGAGATGCGGCTGACCATCCCTGGCGGCGCGTCCGTCACGCCCGCGGACATGGCAGAAGAACTCGACAAGCGCAAGTGGGACAAGTTCATCGTCCTGCTCAAGGTCAAGCAGGACCACCCGAAGCTCGGCGGCCAGTCGATCCGCTTCGATACCTACCGCCACGCACGGCTCGAGGAGTGGCTGCTCGAGATGGAGGCCGAGGCCTACCCCGAGGAGGCCGCCGAGAGCGCGCCGCCCATGCCCGAGGCAGCGACGGATCAGAACACCGTTCCCGCGGACGCGGGGGATTCCGAGACGGGCGCAGGCGGCGATCCGTCGGAGGCCGAGACGGCGTGACAGTCTTTGCGGGTGTCGTTGTCGTGCTGTTCGCGCTGCTGGGCGTGCTGCTGACGGCGCTGACGCTCCCCGGCATCTGGATCGCGCTCTTTGTGGCGCTGCTCGTCGAGCTGTGGCGACCCGAGCTGCAGAGCTGGTGGGTGCTGGGGTCGGTCGCCGCGATCGCGCTGCTCGCGGAGGTCGCCGAGTTCCTGTCGTCCGCCGCGGGCTCGCGGAAGGCCGAGGGCAGCAAGAAGGGCATGATCGGCTCGATCGTGGGGACGATCGTCGGCATGGTCGTGATCCAGATCGCCCTGCCCGTGCCCATCATCGGCGCGATCATCGGCGGTGTTGTGGGCGCGGGGCTCGGCGCGATCGCGGGCGAGAAGCTCTGGGCCAAACGCCCGTGGATCGAATCCTGGCGCTCCGGCAAGGGCGCGGCGGTCGGCCGGGCGCTCTCGATGGTCGTGAAGACCGCGTTCGCCGTCGCGGCCGCGATCGTGCTCACGCTGGGCGTGATCCTTTAGATTTTTTGAGCCTTTCTCCGCCCCGCGGCGCTTGTTGCAAACTTCTTGTTTGATCGCGCTCTGAGCGCTGGCGCGGCGCGGCGTGTCGGTTATGCTGCGCGCGAGGGAGTTATCCTCAAGGAGGAGGCCCAGCCCGCGCGGCGTGGTGGCGTCGCGCGAGTCGGAGCGCAGATGACGAGTCTTCTGACCTCGGAGCCACGGACGGTCGAGCAGAGCACGCCAACCCGAGTCAAGCACTTCGTGGTGGACACGAATGTGCTGCTGCACAACCCCAACGCGTTGTTCGTCTTCCAGGACAACCACGTCGTCATCCCCTATCCCGTGATCGAAGAGCTCGACGCGATGAAGCGCCGCGACGACGACGTTGGACGCAACGCCCGCGCCACGATCCGCCACCTCGACAACCTCCGCAAGCACGGCAGCCTCCTCGAGGGCATCCCGATCGATTCGGTCGAGCCGCCCGCCGACGCCGGCATCGCGACCGGCCCCGACGGCACGATGGGCGATGTCCGCATTGACGTCACCGAGTACGAGACCCGCCCGCCGATCATCGAGGGCGCGACGGCGGACAACAAGATCATCGCCGTCGCGTGGGAGCTGCACAAGCAGGGCCACCCGGTGGTGTTCGTGTCGAAGGACCTCGCCGCCCGGATCAAGTCCGACTCGCTCGGCATCCGCACCGAGGACTTCGAGAACCAGAAGGTGGACGCCGATCGGCTCTACACCGGGCACCGCGAGCTGGTCGTGCCGGGCAAGCTGATCGACAGGATGTACTCCGAGAGGATGCTCCCCGTCGAGGAACTCGAGCCGTTCATCACGGGCTCGCTGCCGACGCCCAACGAGTTCGTGGTCCTCATCGACGCCGAGGACGAGAGCCACTCGGGTCTGGGCCGCCGCCTCGCGGATACCGACCACGTGATCCCCGTCGCGAACCAGAAGAAGCCGACCTTCGGCATCATCGCGCGGAACGTGCAGCAGACGCTCGCGCTGGATCTCCTGCTCGATGACGAGGTCAAGCTCATCACGCTGCTCGGCGCCGCGGGCACGGGCAAGACGCTGCTCGCGATCGCCGCGGGCATGACCAAAGTCTTCAACGAGCAGCGGTACGACAAGCTGCTCGTCGCGCGGCCGATCATGCCCATGGGCCGCGATATCGGCTACCTCCCGGGTGACAAGGACGAGAAGCTCACCGCGTGGATGCAGCCGATCTTCGACAACCTCAGCTACCTGCTCTCGACGCGCGGCAGCCCCAACCAGCACGCCGAGAGCCACTCGGCAGAGCAGAAGATCGACAAGCTCATGGCCGACGGGACATTAGTTCTTGAGCCGCTGACCTATATCCGCGGCCGCTCGATCCCGCACCAGTTCATGATCGTGGACGAGGCCCAGAACCTCACGCCCCACGAGATCAAGACCATCGTGAGCCGCGTGGGTGAGGGCACCAAGCTCGTCCTCGCCGGCGACATCGGCCAGATCGACAACCCCTACCTCGACAGCTCCAGCAACGGCCTGAGCTACGTCGTCGAGAAAATGAAGGGCCTTGACCAGGTCGGCCACATGATGCTGATGCGATCAGAGCGAAGCTCGCTGGCGAGCTTGGCGGCGCAGCTGCTGTAGAGAATCAAGCTCGCCTCAGCCGCCGGTCTCGTTCCGCGAGCGGTCCACCGTCCGCCGCAGCGTCGGGTCGGCCCGTTCGCGGAGGCGGATCTGGTTCTCGACGCGGAACTTCTGCCGCTCGAAGTACTCGACCCAGATCGGGTCGCGCTCGATGAAGCTCGCCCGCTGGATGTTGTCGAGGTCGCTGCGCTCGGCGCGGTTCTCGGCCTCGGCCGCCCGGACCGAGCCGCGCAGCGCGCCGAGATCGTTCGGGTCGCGCTCGAGCGCCATGTCGTAGTAGCGCAGCGCGTCCGAGGTCCAGTTCCGCTCCCAGTAGGCGTACGCGAGGTTGGTCAGCGGGCGCGGATCGGTCGGCTCGATCTCGGCCGCGGTCAGCAGGTGCTTCGCGCCGAGGTGCGCCTCGGTGGTGTTGAGCAGCAGCAAGCCCAGGTTGTTCTGGGCGATCGCGATATCGGGGTAGGTCGCGACGGCCGCCCGGAAGTAGTTGATCGCGCGGCGGGTGTTGCCGTCGGCCCGAGCCTTCTCGCCCTCGGCCGTCAGCCGCATCGCCTCGCGGAACCGCACCTCGGGTCGGACATCGACCCCCAGCGGCTCGGGCGCGGACGAGCAACCCGCCAGCAGCACGGCAAGACCCCCAAGGGCGATCAGGAACAGGTTGCGGCGCGGTCGGTCAGGCATGACTTCGTGGACTGGCTTGCTGCTGCTCCATGCGGGCCCGGCAGATACGCCGGCAGTCTGTTCCCGGGCTGAGTTCCGGGCGGGTCTCCCGGGCGGTGTCAACGCTCCTCGTATCGGCCGAACGTGACCCGCATCTGCCAGCGTAGGTCCCGCTGGGGCGTCAGTTCGATGCCGTCCACTTCCATCCCCTCGACCCGCTCGGTGACGAGCCGGACCCACTCCAGAAGATTCGGGAGCGAGCGGTCATTCACGGTATACGGATAGGTCGCCTTGAGGATGCCGCGATCCTCGTCCACGACGTTGGTCCGGGCCTGGACAATGCCAATGCTCTCCTCGAGCCGCGCCTGGATGCCGAGCCGCTCGATCTGGCTCAGGGGCGACTCGCCGGACGCGATGACGACATCTCCGACCGGCGCGTCCTGCTGCGAGAGGCGGCGGAAGTACTCGATTTCGCCCAGCGTGTCCGCGACGCGCCGCAGCTTGCCGCGGGCGCCCGCGAGATCGCGCGAGGCCTGCGTGTGATCCGCCCGCGCGACGAGCAGGAACCCGAGCGCCGCGACCAGCACGAGCACGCCGGCGATGATCGCGCCGCGCGGCTGGTTCCGACGCGCCGCCTGCTCGCTCGCCATCACGGCCGCGAAGCGGTCATCGGGCGTCATTGCCCCGCGCTGCCGGGGCTGCGGGACGGGGACGCTCTGGCTTTCGGTAATCGGCTCGTCCATGAGTGCGGTGGGGGTTCAGTTCTCTTGCGGCTGCTTCCAAGTGCCCGCGAAGCTCACGCGGGTGCCGCCATCTCGGTTCTGTATCACGGTGGGGTCCGGGAAGTTGATCTCAAGGCCCGGCAGCGAGTTCACGACGCCAAGCAGATTCTCGTACGCGGTGGTGTCGGGCACGATGACGGTGATCGTCGCGGTCTGCTGCTGGATGCTCAGCGATTCAAGCAGCAGATCGGGCTCGGACTGCACGAAGAAGCTGAACACGTCGAGCTGCTCGACGACCGGCTTGAACTCGCTGAGCCCCTCGGGCGGCGTCGCGCTGACCGCGATGATGTCCCGCACGTCGTCGATGATGCCCGCCGGATCAAGGTCATTCGCGAGCCGCTGCGGCTCCATGCCCGCGAGCGTCGCGACATCGGACTCGATGATGAGCTTCTCAAGCTCGTCGCCCGCGGCCGCGGTGCTCTCGCGTTTCGCCGCGGCCGCCGACCGCAGGTTCAGCCCGCCGGCTGTGACCGCGATCGCCGAGGCGAACACCAGCGCCGCGATCGCGCGGTACATGCGTTTGTGCGCTCGGGCCGGGCGGGCCGAGAGCGTCGAGAGCCGCGTGCGGCCGTTGTCCTCGGTCATCTCCGCGGCATCGAGACGCCCCGCGTCGATCTGCTCGGCGAGCCGACGCAGCGTGAGCCCGATCGGGTCGGGCTCGTCGATCGTCTCGCCCATCGCGTCTGGCGCGGCCGCCGAGACGACCCGCGACGCGGACGCCTGGTCGAGCCCGCCCTCGCCGGCTTGCCCGTCGAAGTCCGCGATCAGCCGGACCCGCTGCGGCGACATGCCGAGCTGCGCCGACCACGAGAGCCACTCCGCAGAGAGCCGGCTCAGCGCCGCCTCGGTCAGCTTCGGGCGAGCCGCGATCGAGCCGTTGGCGACCGCCCGCGCGAGCCGGATCGAGCCCGCGGCGAGCAGCGTCCCCGAGATCGACCAGCACCACAGAAGCCGGCCCGCGTGATCGATCAGCACCGTCGCCGCCACAGAGACCTGGTCCGAGGTGATCATCGACTCGGAGTACGTCCGCTGCGACGACTCGACGGCAGGATCCCACGCGGCCGCCATCACGTGCCAGATCGAGACCGGCGCGACGACGTCCACGCCCTCGCGGTCGAGCGCGTCGGCGAGGGCCCGCGCGGGGACATCGGGCATCGCGATCACGGGCACGCGCGAGCTGCCCGGTTTCTTGCCGTTGGTCTGCTGCTGCTCCGCCGGCTTCTTGCCGAGCCCGAAGAACCCGCCCGAGCCGTTCTGCTCACGCGGTTCCGGGCGTGCGACGGGCTCGATCGAGATCTCGCCCGGCAGATCCGGGAACCGGGGCGGCCCGGCGTCGGACTCGAGCTCCGAAAGCCCGGGCGTCGATTCGCCCCCGCTCCGCTCGCGCACCAGCGTCTCAAGCAGCTGCCGGTCGGCGTGGTCCGCCGCGATCCACGAGCACACGCCGCCGTCGGCATCTACGACCAGCCGATCGAGCGTGAGCCCCTTGCCCCGGCCCGCGCGATCGCCAAGCCGGTCCGCGAGCCAGCCGGCCGCATCGCCCGCGATCGTGACCGAGTCCATCTCGCCGAGCGACGGCGGCGCTTCCCAGCGTTCGTCGGTGCTGATGCCGACGAGACGCACGGCGCGCAGCGCCGCGCCGCGGTCCGCGCGCTCGAGATAGCACAGACGCAGGCTCACGGGCTACTCGATCTCCTCGCCGATGTTGCGGATGCGCGAGCGGACATCGTTGATCGCCTGCGTCCACTCGCGGAGCCGCTCGCGGTACTGCTGCGAGGTCACGCCGCCCTCGAAGTCGCCCGGGCGCGGCCGCGACCGCTGCGAGCGGTCCTCGAGCCGGAAGAGCCGTTCGAGCTCGGTCCACTGCTGATACTGCAGCTCGCCGTTGACCTCGATGCCCATCTGCTCCAGCCGCCGCTGCACGGTGTCGCGGCGCTGCAGGCTCGCCTGCCGCAGATCGGCCTGGTCGATCCTTCCGTTGCGGTCCGCGTCCTCGATGTCGTTCTGCGCCGAGCGCGGCCCGCGGAGCTGCTGGCGGCCGGTGTTCTGCCGGTTGGGCTGCCCGATGAGGCCCGGTTGTCCGTTCGCGACCGTCGCCCGCCGCTGGGCCTTCTCGAGTGTCCGCGGGATCGTCGCCTCGATGACCTCGACCTTGTCCGACTCGACCTTCACGACCTCGATCGGAACGTCGTTGTTGTCGAGCACCACCGTCGCCTCGCCGCCCTCCGGGATCGAGATCTGCCCCGCGTCGCTCGCGAGCAGCGCGATCGCCGTCCCGCCCACGCGGATCCGCCCCAGATACCGAAACCGGCTCGGCATCGACCGCAGACGCTCGCGCTGCGCCTCGCTCGCGCGCTGCGCGGCCTCTTCCGGGGTCAGCTGCGGTTCGGCCGCTTCTGCTGCCGCCGCCGCGGCGATCTCGTCTGGGTCCGGCTCGGGATCCGGCGCCGGCGGATCGAGCGGGATGTTCGTCCGCTCGGCGAAGCGCGCCGCCGTGGCATCCAGAAAGACCTCAAACCCGTCGTCACCCGAATCCCCGGGCGTGTTCCGCCCCTGCTCGACCAGCGCCTGGGCTTCGGCCTCGATCAGCGAGAAATCGACCGGCGTGATCCCCACACCCGAGCCGCCCCGGCCCAGGAGCACCAGACCGGTCGCCGCGAGAACCGTCGCGCCCGCGCCCAGCGCGAGCCCGACCGACGCCGTCCCCGCTGCTTTTTTGCTCACCGCGCGTGATGCCATCTTGCTCGATCCTTCGGCGAGATCCGCCCCTGAACGCGATTCTACCGCCGTCCGGCTTGGAGTTGCCGCTGGGCCCGCTCGCGGGTCGCCGCCTGCTCGGGCTCCACGGTTTCCCATGAAAGGAACGGCAGCGAGATCGAGCTGCCCTCCTCGGGCACCGAGACGTACGCCCGGTAGCGGGCGAGCTCGCCCCGGGTGATGTTCACGCCCGTGCCCAGCACGCGGAGCTCCATCTCCCACAGCCGCCGCACGGGGCTGAGCAACGCCGCGAGCTTCTGGGTGACCTCGGGGTCAAAGTCCTGCTCGGTGATGATCCGGCCGAGATCCTGTGCCCCGATGGGCGAGTCCTCGTTCCGCTCGATCCGCTCATCGAGCTCGCTCATGAGACCGATCGCGCCCTGTCCATCCGTGACCGCCTCGATCACCGCCTCGAGCACCCGCCGATCCGCATCGACCACCGAGATCCCCGCGGGCCCGACGGGCCGTGTCAGCAGGTCCCGCTCCTCGCGCCGCCGGACGCTCCGCTCGAGCCGCCGGTTGGCGTCTTCGAGCTCGATCGCCAGACCGGACTGCACGCGGCTTGTGTTGCTGAGCAGCCGCCCGCTCGCTTGAAAGAGCCTGATCTCGATCTTGGTGCCGTCGCCCGGGTAGAGCGTCGCCGCGAGCCCGTCCGGGTCGAGGTACTGCTCGACGCCGATGCGTGTGTTAAGCGCGAACCAGTTGCCCACGATCTCCTGAAGGCCTCGGATGCCGTGCTGCACCTGGTAGCTCTCGTACTGGCTCTGCACGAGCCGCACCTGCGCAACGTGCCGCGTCAGCATCACCGACGACGTCAGGCCGACGACCAACGCCAGCAGCATGACGATCGGAAGCGCAAAGCCGCGACGTTCTCGTACGAGCGTTCGTTCACGGGTGCGGCGCATCACGGCGGATCCCTCCGACGCGTCGTGTCGCGCTCGAAACCCTCGACGCTCTCGCCCGGGCGGCCGCCGGTGACCGACGAGGTCTGCGGTCGGCTCGATTGTCCCAAACCGGTCGCGTCCGACGACGCGATCGCGTCGTTGATGCCGTCACCGTCGGTATCAACGTTCGGCAGCTCCTCGCCCGAGAGCTCGAGCTGCTCGCTGATCGCCTCGATCACGCCCGTCGAGGGACTAAACGCGGCGTCCACGACCCAGCCGATCTCGAACGCCCACGAGTGGAACACGCCGGACGCCGTCTCGACCTCGAGCTCGACGTACCCGGGCACATCGGTCTCGCTCAGCGCCCGGTACTCCGAATACCGCTCGAGCACGCGGCGGTCCGAGCCCTCGACCGCGCGGTCTGCGATCACGTCCCACCGCGCGACCGTCACGCCCCGAAGGAGCGGGATCGCCTGCGCGAGGTACTCGGGGTTCGAATCTGGATCGAACACACGCCCCGACTCGCGGACGACGTACTCGGTCTCGGTGACCGGCCGCCACCACAGGGTCCAGCCCTTGGGGTCGCGCGCCTCGCGCGGAATCTTCACGCCCTCCGCGCGGAGCAGCGTCCGCGAGCTGAGCCCCATGCCCGCGAGGATCAGCTCCCGCGCTCCGTCGGGACGCAGCTCGAACACGCCCCGCACGCCGCCCTCGCGGCCCGCCGACGCGTTCGCGAACAGCGCGATGTTCTCCGCCACCTCGTTCGTCCGCCGAGGCAGCCAGCTCGGCCGCCCGACCTCGAACCCCGGAGGCAGCGGCGTTTCGATCAGGACCACCTCGAGCCGCTGCGGGAAGCCGAGCCCGAGCGAGGGATCGAGCAGGTTCACGCCGTCGATCCGCGCTGCCTGCGCCATCCGCGCCATCGTCTCCGACCACTCCCGCTCGAGCACCAGCCGCGGCCGCTCGATCCGGTCCTGGTCGTTCAGGAGCTCGAAGTCGTCGTCATCCTCGTCGGCGTCAGGTTCGTCGCTCGCCGCGGCATCGTCGCCGCTGTTCCGCGACGTCGCGTCGTCCGCGGCCTGCTCGGCCTGATCCTCGTCGAGCGCTTCTTCAGGACTCCGTTCGGTCAGGCTCACCGAGTCCTCATCCGCGAGCACGAGCCGCATGAGCGAGCGTTGGATCGCCTGGTGCGCGATCGCGGTCTCCTGCGTCGATTCAAACCGCGCCTGCATCGACCTGTCCGACGTCTCGATCAGCCGGAAGACCGCCAGCGCGCCGAGCAACACCAGCGAACCGATCACCGACGCCAGCACCAATTCGACCAGCGTGAAGCCGCGGCGCGTTGTGCGCGACTTCCGCATCACGGCCCGCCCCCGCCGGAGCTGTTGCGCACCGGGCGATTCGACTGCCCCGCGCGCAGCGCATCGCGGACCTGCTGCGCCGCATTCGGCGGCGCACCACCCGCGGCGTCGGGCGAGCCCTCGAGCACGTCCTCGAGCAGCCGCGCGGTTCCCTCCTCGCCGCTGTACCGCCGGCTGAACGAGTCCTTGTTCCGAAGGTTCAGCGGGTTCACCAGCCGCACCGCCGTCGCCCGAGGCACCAGCGGCGTATCCGTGAACGACCCGTCCGACTCTTCGCTGAGCCAGACATCGACCCGCACGAGCTTGGTCCGTTGCACGAGCCCCTGCACCGCGTCGCTCGTCCCGCCGTTCGCGGTGCCGCGCGCCGTCGCCGAGGGCTCGAGCCGCACGCCGTCCTGCTCGACCAGCCGCCAGCGGTACCGCCACTGCTTGCGGGGTGTCTCCTCGCTCGGCCGATACGCGATCGTCTGCGTCTCGCCCGGCAGGTTCTCCTCGTCATCGACACGGATCAGCATGATCCGGTTGGCGAGCTCCGCGGCTGCGAGCCGCTGCTGCTGCTCGGTCGCCGCTTCCGAGATCGTCGAGACGATCGACGTGATCGCAAGCGTGACCATCGCGAGCAGGATCGAAGCCAGGAGCGTCTCGAGAAGCGTCAGCCCCCGCCCATGGCTCGCCGCGATCCGCTGGATGGCTCGACGCGTGGTCGTCAAACGAAAGTCCTTACCGCGATCGAAAGATCACGCGATCAGAGGATCAGTTCCCTTCCTGATCGAGAGCGTGCGCGTCGATGTCGTCCTCGGTGTCGACCGTCTTATCAGGGCCGAGCGACGCGAGGATGTACGGCTGCTGTCCTGGCAATGCTTGCAGACGCTGCCGGTAGTAGAACGGCGTTTTCCACGCATCGACCGGGACCTGGTCGTAGCTCACGCCGATCATGTCCTCGATCGCCGACGGGAACTCGCCGAACCGCGCGCTGTAGGCCGAGATGTTCGCCTTGAGCGTCTTCAACGAAGACTCCGTCGTCTGCAGCCGCGCGCTCGAGAGCGCCGCGTTGAGACCGACGACCGCGACCGATGTCAGGATGCCGATCAGGATCACGACAAACGAGATCTCAATCAGCGAGAAGCCGCGGGCGCGACGCGCACACACGCGATCCGTCCGAGCCGAGGTAGCCTTTGCCGAGGTAGACAGTACCGAGGTAAAAGAAGTTCCCATGGCCAGTTCGCCTCCCAAGCGTGCTTGATGGCAGCGCCCGAATCGCCGGGCGCCGTCCAGAAGTGTCCTACTCATCCGCCGCCGGAAATGTTGCGTTCCGAGGCATGGAAATGGTACTCATCGGGCCTCCGGGCCCGCTCCAAGAGCGACAAATCGGACGGGGAATCCTCGAAGAAAGACCGAATAAACCGGACAGCCCGCCGGCTCAGCCCGCGCCCTGCCCCGCGATCGACAGGATCGGGATCATGATCGCCAGAATCAGCGACCCGATTACCAGGAACAGCAAAACGATCAGGATCGGCTCCAGCGCCGCCAGCAGGCGCGAGGTCTGCACGTCGAGCCGCTCGCCCATGTCCTCCGCAAGCGTGTCGAAGGCCTGATCCAGATCGCCCGCGCGATCCGCCGCGATCAAAAGCTTCCGAGTTGAGAGCGGCAGCGTGTCCACCTCATCGATCAGCGAACTCAGCACGCCGCCCTGCACGAGCCGCGCGCGCATCCGGTCGAGCTGCCGACGCAGCTTCGGGTACCCGATCGCCCGAGCAGCGACCGCGAGCCCGTCCGCGAGCGGCACGCCCGCCCGCGACATCGCGCCGAGCACCGCGAAGAACCGCGCGAGCTCCTGCGTCAGAAGCACCTCGCCGAACCCCGGGATGCTCCGCGCGACCACGCCGAGTCCGCGCAGCACCGTCTTCCGCGCGAGGATCGCCGTCGTCAGCAGGAAACTCACGCCGATCAGAACCGGCAGCCAGTTGATCCGAAGACCGTCACCGATCCCGACCAGAATCTTCGTATAAACCGGTAGCTCTGCGCCCGCGCCCTCGATCGAGTCCGCGATCTGCGGCAGCACAAACACGATCAGGATCATCGACGCCAGAAAGCCGATCGTGCCCACAATCGCCGGGTAGATCAGAAGCGTCGTTGCCTTGCCGCTGACCGCGAGCCGCCGCCGCGCGGTCTTCGCGAGCTGGCGCGCGGCCCCCGCAAGGTCGCCGGTCTGTTCCGAGGCTCGGTAGACCGCGACCGTCACCGAATCGAACCCCCCCGCGACCTGCGCCGTCTCGGCGAAGTTCTTGCCGCCCGCGACCAGCTCCCGCATCCGCCGCACTCGCTCGCGCTGCGCCGCGCTGACGACCGACTCGGAAACCTCGAGCGCCTCGACCAGCGGCACGCCCCGCTCGAGCAGCTGCGCGAGCTGATCGTTGAGCGCCGCCTGGTCCTTGAGCTTCATCTCCTGCTCGGCAGACACCCACGAGGGCAGCGCCCACGTCTGCAGCAGCACCAGCCGGTCCCGCCGGAGCTGATCCGCCAGCGCCCGCTCGCTGATCGCGGCCTTGAGCCCGACCGACCGCCCCCCGCCCTGCTTGGCGGCGAGATACAGGAACGACTTGGGATTCGAGAGAGCGGCTCGCGACATCGACTGGATCCTACCGCTCGCGTCTGGCGACCGATGCACCGTTGCAACGCGAGCCTGCATGCTCGCAGGCGGTTATCGGCTCGAAACCCGGTCCGAAGCAACCCGATCCAGCAGAACAACCAGCCGCTCGATGAGTGCGTCCATCCCGAGCGCCGCCCCGATGTGCCGGGCGGCTTTCGTCGCCCGCTCGCGCCACGCCCGGTCGCACGCCGTCTCGAACGCCCGCGCCCACGCCTCCGGCGCGTTCTCCTCAACGACCAGACCGACCGGGGGCGACCCGAACCCGGGCGGCTCGATCAGCCCCGACCCCGGCGCCCGCCGGGCGCACAGCGCGGGCCGCCCGATCCGGATCGCGTCGGCGACAAACCGTCCCGAGCCGAACCGCCTCGGGTGGAACGCCGCGTTGACCGCGACGTCCGACGCCGCCATGACCGCCGACGGATCCGCGACCCCCGAGATCGCCGTCACCCGGTCTGCGCTGCCCGCCGCCCGAGCCCGCGACATCACCGCGTGCGGTGAGCCCCCGCAAACCAACAGGCGCACGCCCCCCGGTGCTCGCGCAAGCCCGCCGAGCATCTCCGCCCATCCTGCATCACCCAGGTGGGGCGCCGAGGCCAGCGCGACCACGTCATCCTCGGCAAGATCCAGCACGCCCCGCGTCCGCTCGCGGAGCGAACGCAGTTCCTCATCCGTCGGATGATCGAGCAGGCTCGCGGTCATCAGCTCCGTCGGCCCGCCGCCCGGACCTGAAAGCCGCAGCACGGGCGACGCCCGCCGCCGCCCTTCCCGAGCGGCGTACCGCTCCGCGAGCGAGAGCTGAGGCAGCCATGTCCGCCCGACCGCGTGGAATGCCTTCGCGACCAGATTCCGCCCGGTGAACAGGAACGCCGCCTCCTCGGCCGCCGAGAGCCCGAGCGGCATCCACACATCGCCCGGCATCGTGCGGCTCAGGCTCAGCACCACGTCCGCCCCGACCTCCTCCGCTCGCCTCCGCGCCCACCGCCGGAACGCCAGCGGCCGCCGCGCGTTCATTGAGGCGTCGGGCCGCCGCAGGTCGAGCGTGAGACCCGCGTCCTCGAATGGCCGGGTGTCGAGCACGGTGTCCGCGAGCACGGTCACCCGGAGCCTCGCCCGGACGAGCCCGCGCCCGAGGGCGGCGGCCCACTGCCCGGTGTCGTTCCAGGGCCGGGTCAGGGCCCGCTCGATGGGGATCACGACGTGCACGCCCCGGAGTGTCGCCGCCCGATCTGTTCGATGCAAGTTCGGGCAAAGCACACGGTTTGCGCGCAATATCGCGTCCCTGCGACCGAATAAAGGGCGGCCGCGAACCCGATGAACCCATCGGCCGGTAGCATCGAATCGAGGAGTGGACCTAGACCGCTCCCGCTCTGGAAGGACACGCATGGAATCGATCGACCGCGTCCTCGCCGCCGCCGCCCGCCGCCTCGCGATCAATGCGTTGCTGCGGACGCTCACGTGGGCCCTGACGGCCGCGCTGGTCGTCGGTCTCGCGCTGGTGCTGGTCGAGAAGCTCACGCCCTCGTCGATGCCGTGGAAGGTGCTCGCGCTGATCGGTCTGGGTGCGTCCGCCGCGAGCGCGCTCGTCTGGGTGCTCGTCACCCGTCCGCGGGGCGTGGATCTCGCCGACGAGGTGGACCGCCGCGCGGACCTGCGCGAGACACTCAGCACCGCGGTCGTCGTCTCGAAGCAGGGCGACGGCTGGTCGAAGGCGGTCGTGCAGTCCGCGGGCGAGCGCGCACGCCGCGTGGTGCTGCGCGACGCCGTCCCGATCGAGGCCCCGCGTCTGTGGTGGGCGCCGCTGGCGCTCGTGCTGGTCGTGGGCGGTCTGATGCTCGCGCCGAAGTACGACGTGACGGGCCTGATCGCCAAGCAAGCAGAGAAAGAGCAAGCCGAGGAGCAGGTCAAGCAGGTCAAGCTTGAGATCCAGGAGAACAAGCAGGAGCTCGAGAAGGTCCTCGAGCGCGCCGGCATCGAGCAGCCCGAGGAGGGCGACGGGCCGGGCGACAACGACCCGACCCGCGATGACGAGATCGAGCGGCCCGAGGAGATCCAGCGCCGCGAGATCGCGCGGCTCACCAAAGTCGCCGACGAGCTCCGCAAGCAGGCCGATGGCCAGCAAGCCAAGCAGCTCGAGGCGATGCAGCGGTCGCTCCAGAACCTCAAGACGCCGCAGGGCCCGATGGCCGAGTTCGGCCGCAGCCTCGCCCGGGGCAACTTCTCCAAGGCGCGGCAGGCGCTCGAGAACCTCGCCGAGCAGGCGCAGTCAGGCGAACTCTCCGCGGAGGAGAAGGCCGAGCTGCAGCGGAACCTCGAGCAGATGAAGAAGCAGTTCGAGCAGCTCGCGAACTCACAGAGTGAGCTCCAGCAGCAGCTCCAGCAGGCCGGCCTCAGCGAGCAGCAGGCCCAGCAGCTCGGCCAGAACCCGCAGGCGCTCCAAGAGGCGCTGCAGCAGGCGGGCGTGCCCGCCGCCCAGGCGCAGCAGATGGCACAGCAGGCCGCCGCCCAGCAGACCGCGATGGAAGCGATGCAGGGCATGGCGGGCGCGATGGGCCAGATGGCCCAGGCGATGCAGCAGGGCGAGGGCGCGGGCGGCCAGCAGCAGCAGCAGATGAACCAGGGCCTCGACCAGGCCGCCCAGCAGATGGGCGCCATGGAACAAATGGCGGGCGAGATGGCCGCCATCAACGAAGCCATGCAGATGGTCCAGGCCCAGATGCAGGGCATGCAGCCGGGCGGCATGCCCGGTCAGATGCCAGGCCAGGGCAACGGCAACTCGCCCGGCAACGGGCAGATCGGGCAGTTCCAGCAGGGCCAGAGCCAGATGTCGAACGCGGGCTCCGGCGGCGCGGGACGCGGCGAATCGGGCAGTGGACCCGGCTCGGTCGATGCGCCGTTCGTCCTGCAGAAGCAGAAGGCCAACGTCCGCACCGAAGAGGGCGGGCCGATCATCGCCTCGACGCTGATCTACGGGCAGCAGGTCCGCGGCGAGAGTCAGCAGACCTTCGCGCAGACCGCCGCCGCCTCGAGCCAGCAGGCGACCGAGGCCGTCGAGACCATGCGTGTCCCGCGCGAGCTGCACGACGCCGTCAAGCACTACTTCGGCCGTCTCGAAGCGATCGCCAACAAGCAGGACGCGGGGGAAGGCCAGTCTGCCCCGCCGCCCCCGGCTAATGGCGGCGACGACAACTGATGCGGCCCGTGATGCGGCTCGCGTCTCTGCTTCTCGTTCTTGTCACGCTCACGCTCGTCTCGTGCAGCGACGGCGGCTCGCCCGGTGACCGCGAGACGGTCGTGCTCTACAGCAGCGTCGATCGCTGGCTTATGGAGCAGGAGATCCTTCCCGCTGCGGAGGCCGCGACGGGTCTCGAGATCCGCTACCTCGGCGACAACGAGGCGAACAAGACCACCGGGCTAGTGCAGCGTTTGCTGAGCGAGAAGGACAGCCCGCGCGCCGACGTCTGGTGGTCGTCCGAACCCTTCGGCACGGTGCGGCTCGCACAGGAATCGGTGCTCACGCCGAGCACCCCGGACACGATCCCGGCCGACTGGCCCGCGCGGCTCGTCGGGACGGACAACCTGTGGTACGGCTTCGGTCAGCGTGCCCGCGTCATCGCGTACCACCCGGAGCGCGTGCCCGAGTCCGACCTGCCGCGGTCGATGCCCGAGTTTGTCGAGGTGGGCTCTCGGTACCGCATCGGCATCGCGCGTCCCGAGTTCGGCACGACCCGCGGCCACATGGCGGCGCTGCTCGCGTCGTGGGGCGAAGAGACGTTCCGCGAGTGGCTGGCCGCGCTCGAAGCGGCCGGAGTGAAGATCTATGACGGCAACGCGACGGTCGTCCGCGCGATCGCGACGGGCGAGATCGATCTTGGTTTGACCGACACCGACGACGTGTACGCCGCTCAGCGGAACGGCGACCCGGTCGCGATGACCTTCGAGAGCTGGTCGCTGCTTTTCCCGAACACCGCGGGACTTGTCGCGGGCGGGCCCAACCCGGATGCGGGCGCGAAGCTCCTGGCGTGGATCCTGTCTCCCGAGTGCGAGCGCTTGCTTGCGGCGTCCGACAGCCGAAACATCCCTGTTCACGCGTCGCTCGAGCCGCCGCTGCCGGAGCTGGCGGGCCTCGAGGCGATGGAGATCGATTTCGCGGCGGTCGCGGCGAACGTCGAAAGGGCGATGCAGCTGGTGGGGGAGGTCCTGGGGCCGTGACAACGACGACGACAACCGATATCCGCGCGTTGATCCGCGCCGAGCTCGATGAGCTGGTCGCGATCCGCCGCGACCTGCACGCGCACCCGGAGCTGGCGTTCGAGGAGATCCGCACCTCGGGCGTGGTGCAGCGCGAGCTGGAGGCGCTCGGTGCCGGCGTGCGGACGCACTACGCGAAGGGCACGGGCGTGGTCGGCTTCCTGCCCGGTGACGCGGAACGCTCGGTCGCGCTTCGGGCCGACATGGATGCGCTGCCGATCGTGGAGCAGACGGGCATCGAACACGCCTCGACGCTCGACGGTGTGATGCACGCCTGCGGGCACGACGGGCACACGACAATCCTGCTCGGCGCGGCCCGCGTTCTGAGCAAGATCGAGAACCGGCCCAACCCGGTGACGTTCGTCTTCCAGCCCGCCGAAGAAGGCGGCGGCGGCGGCGAGCTGATGGCGCAGGAGGGCGCGCTCGCGGGCGAGGACGGCGGCGGCATCGGCGCGCCCGCTCGGGCGATCTACGGGCTGCACGGCTGGCCCGAGCTGGATCTGGGCAAGGTGGGCACGCGGGCCGGGCCCTTGCTTGCCTCGACGGACGATTTCGTGGTGACGATCCGCGGCGTGCAGGCGCACGCGGCGTGGCCGCACGCGGGGCGTGATCCGATTGTGTGCGCGGCTCAGGTGATCAACGCGCTGCAGACGGTGGTGAGCCGCTCGTCGAACCCGGCGGACGCGGTGGTGCTGACGGTCGGCGCGATCCACGGCGGGACGGCCGACAACATCATCCCCGAGTCGGTCTCGTTCATTGGGACGATCCGCACGCTCGACGACACGAACCGCGCGATGGCGGAGCGGCGGTTTAAAGAGATCGTGGACGGCGTGACGCGGTCGATGGGCTGCCGCGCGGAGATCGACTGGAAGCCGGGCTACCCCGTGACGCGGAACGAGGCGGGCGCGACCGAGACGTTCTTCAAGATCGCGGACCGGGCGTTCGGCGCGGAGCGCGTCGAGCGTGTGCCCGAGGCGTTCATGGGCGGCGAGGACTTCAGCTACTACGGCGAGCACGTGCCGGCGTGCTTCTTCATCCTGGGGCTCAAGCCGCCGGGCGTGCGGGAGATGCCGCAGCTGCACCAGCCCGATTTCGACTTCAACGACGACGCGATCGCGGTGGGCGTCGAGGCGATGGTGCGGGTCGCGCTCGAGGGCTGAGCCCGGATCAGGCGGCGCGGTTGTAGCGTTCGTCGATGTTCGGATCGAACATGTTGGCGACGACGACCGACGCGACGTTGGCGGAGAGGTTGAGCGCCTTCTCGTCGGCGATGAGCCGCATCGTTTGTTCAGCGCGGAAGAGATCGTTGATGACCGCGTGCGTGCGGAAGGCGTCGGGCTGGATGAGCACGCGGACGCCGACGCCGTTGACACGCTCGAGCGCCGCCGATGTCGCGAACCCGCCGACGCGCTCGGTGTTGCTGCTGAACGATTCGGCGAGCTCGCCCGCGATGCGGCAGCTCACGGTCTGCGAGCAGACGACGAGGAACCGGTCGTCGCCGAGGTGGCCGAAGAAGCGGCAGTCGCTCTGGTTGGGGTGGCTGTCGAGGATGCCGAGCACGCTCGCGGCGAGCTGGCGGATCAGGTCGTCGCCCGCGTCGAAACCGAAATTCTTGTTGAAGACCGCCAGCTCGCGGAGATCGACGAAGACCACGTCGAGATCGGGCGTGCCGGTCTCGAAGAGCGAATCGAGCAGCTGCTCGGAGTGCACGCGGCCCGGCAGGCCGGTGAGCGTCGAGACGCGCGGCTGCACGGTCTCGAACCGTGTCGCGGCATGATGGAGCAGGTCGCTGAGCAGGATGACGCCGCAGACGTGGTTGTGCATCTTTACGACCAGCGGAGCCTGGGCGTAGAGGTTGGGCCGAGCGGCGGCGACCTCGAGCGCCTCAACGAAGGACGCCTCGGAATCGATCTTGGCGATCACGGGGACCACGATGTCGTCGATCGACATGCCGAGCTGACTCTCGTGCTTGGCCCGGTAGAGGACGGTCTCGCGGTCCGCCCAGCCCGCGGCGTGGCCGTACTCGTAGAGGACGACGCCGCTGTATTCGGGATGGGCTTTGAGGTGGTCGGCTGCCGCGCCGAGCGTCACGTCGGCCGTGACGACATCGACCGGGCGTGTGAGTTCGGAGAGCCCGAAGCCTCGCTCGCGGATGGTCGCCTCGCTCGAGCTACCGAAGGCGATCCGTTCGCGGAGCTTCTCGAGCACCTCCTCGTCCGCCTCGCGCTCGGCGTTGGGCTTGCCGAAGCAGTAGCCCTGACCGAACGGGGTACCGAGCGTTTGCAGTCGATTGAGCTCGCCCTCGGTCTCGATGCCCTCGGCGATGAATCGCACGCCGGTGAGTCGCGAGAAGCGGAGCATGAATCGGAGGAGGTTCTCGCGGACCGTATCGGTGTCCACGGCCGAGATAAGCCCGCGGTCGAGCTTGAGCCAGTTGGGGCGCAGCCGCATGATTCGGTTGAGGCCGTTGGCGCCGGCGCCGACGTCGTCGATCGCGACTTGGAAGCCGAGACTGTGGAGGGCGTCCACGCGCTCGGAGAGGATCTCGTCGAAGTGCACCTCGGAGCGCTCGGTGACCTCCACGACGACGCGCGACGTGCGGAGGTTGGGTAGGCGCTCGACGAGCTCGACGAGGAACGAGATCGAGCGCTCGTCGGCAAGGAAGCTGGGCGTGGCGTTGACGAAGACGAGCGGGGTGTCATTCCAATTGCTTGCTGCGCCGAGCATCAACTCGAGCGCGAGCGACTCGACCTCGAAGAACAAGCCGACGTCGAGCGCGTCGTCGAAGAGCTCGTCCGGGCGCGTGTAGCCCGACTCGGGCGTCGGCCGCGAGAGCCCCTCGTAGCCCGTGACCTCGGCGCAGCGCATGTCCACGATCGCATGGAAGTACGGGCGCAGCAGACGGCCGTCGATGAGCCGCTGCAGCTTGGCCTTCTTGTCCTCGTACGTCGCCGCGTCCACGGGTCACCCTTCGAGGCCCACGGGTCAGGGGGGTGGGCCGAGGGTTCATCGGTAGACCGAGGCCCGATCACGCGTCCGGATCGGGCGTGCGGGCCAGATCGGCGGCTACCGTGCCGAACGCTCCCCCTGACGGGGTGCAATTGGCACGGATTTGTGGGTATTTGACGTCAGTCTTGGATCAGTCGAACTTGAAGACGCCCTTGCGGAACCCGTACAGGTACGCGACGACGGTCGTCAGCAGGAAGAACAGGATCCGGAAGAGCCAGAGCAGGCTCTGGTCGGAGCCGGTCTCGAGGTTGGTGAAGGTCGTGGCCCAGGGGTAAAGGAAGACGACCTCGACGTCGAAGACCAGGAAGACCATCGCGATCAGGTAGAACCGCACGTTGAACCGCTTGCGGGCGGTGCCGACGGGGTTCATGCCCGACTCGTACGCGACGCCCTTCTGCTCGCCCTTGCGGCGGGGGCCGAGGACCGAGGTCGCGACGAGGTTGAGCACACCGAAGCCCGCGGCCGCGAGGACCATGAGCAGCAGCGGCAGATAGCTCTTGAGATCGGTCTGAGCGAGCGTGAGTGCGTTCATCGCGCGGAGGTCTCCCGGCAGGAGCCGCATGGTAGCCGGGGTGGGGGCGGCGATCCTTGTCGAGATCGGAGGGTTGGGCTGCCAGGTTGGCAGGTCTTTGCCCGACCGGAGCAGCACTGGCGGGCGAGCCGCCAGTGGCACCCCGATTGGAAGGGTTGCGCGTTCTGGCACGGGGATTGCCTCTCCATGTGGACTCGGCGGGGATCGGTCCGCGCCACGACAGCAACCACGCGGTTCCGGGAAGATATAGAGAACCCGACCGCCCAGATCCGAGGAGCACCGCTCGATGGCAGCCAAGGAGCTCGTGTTCGACCTCGAGGCCCGTCAGCACCTGCTGGCAGGCGTGGAGAAGCTCGCAAAGGCCGTCAAGGCCACCCTCGGCCCGCGCGGCCGCAACGCGGTGATCGACAAGTCCTGGGGCGGGCCGACCGTCACCAAGGACGGCGTCACGGTCGCCGAGGAGATCGAGCTTTCGAATAAGGCGGAGAACATGGGCGCTCTGCTCGTGAAGGAAGCCGCCAGCAAGACCTCGGACGATGCCGGCGACGGCACGACCACCAGCACGGTGCTCGCCGAGGCGCTGTTCCGCGAGGGCCTCCGCTACATCGCGGCGGGCGTCGATGCGAACGGCCTCGTCCGCGGCATGAAACAGGCCGTGAACGCCGCGACGAAATCGATCGCCGACCTGGCGACGCCCGTCAACGGCAAGAAGGACATCCAGAACGTCGCGGCGATCAGCGCGAACAACGACGCCGAGGTCGGCAAGATCATGGCCGACGCGTTCGAGCGTGTCGGCAAGGACGGCGTGATCACGGTTGAGGAGGGCAAGGGCCTCGATACCGAGGTGACCGTCGTCGAGGGCATGCAGTTCGACCGGGGCTACCTCTCGGCGAACTTCGTGACCGACGCCGAGTCGATGACCGCGGAGTTCGAGAAGGCGCTCGTGCTGGTGCACGAGGACAAGATCGAGTCGGTGCAGACGCTGGTGCCGCTGCTCGAGAAGGTCATGAAGGCCAAGAAGCCGCTCGTGATCATCGCCGAAGACATCGCGGGTGAGGCGCTCTCGACGCTCGTGATCAACAAGCTTCGAGGCACGCTGCAGGTCGCGGCGGTGAAGGCGCCGGGCTACGGCGACCGCCGCAAGGCGATGCTGCAGGACATCGCGATCCTGACGGGCGGCAAGGCGTTCATGAAGGATCTCTCGACGCCGCTCGACGAGATCGAGCTGAGCGACCTGGGCCTCGCGAAGAAGATCGAGATCGACGCGGACAACACGACGATCATCGAGGGCGCGGGCGATTCCAAGGACATCCAGGCGCGGATCGAGCAGATCCGCCGCGAGATCGACGCCGCGTCGAGCGACTACGACCGCGAGAAGATGCAGGAGCGTCTGGCGAAGCTCGCCGGCGGCGTCGCGCAGGTCGAGGTCGGGGCGGCGTCGGAAGCTGAGCTCAAGGAGAAGAAGGCCCGCGTCGAGGACGCGCTGCACGCGACGCGTGCGGCGGTCGCCGAGGGCATCGTGCCGGGCGGCGGGGTGAGCTTCGTGCGTGCCCGCGCGGCGGTCGCGAAGCTCAAGGAGCACAAGGCGGTCTTCGGCAAGGCGAACGACGTCAGCGCCGAGGACGCGGGCCGCGCGAAGTACGACGTCGCCGCGGGTCAGGACGTGGTCTTCAAGGCGCTGAGCGTGCCGCTGCGGACGATCGCGGAGAACGCGGGCGCCAAGGGGACTGTCGTTGTCAGCAAGGTCGCTGAATCAGAAGGCAACAACGGTTACAACGCGCTCGCCGACACCTACGAGGACCTCGTCGCCGCGGGCGTAATCACGCCAGCGAAGGTGGACATCTCGGCGTTGACCAACGCGTCGAGCGTCGCGACGGTGCTGCTGACCGCGGACGCGATCGTGACCGAGAAGCCGCAGGACGAGCCCGAGGCAGCCGGCGCGGGCGCCGGCGGCGGCATGCCTGACATGGGCGGCATGGGTGGAATGGGCGGCATGGGCGGCATGGGTGGCATGCCTGGTATGGGCGGGATGGGGTTCTGAGTGGTGGAGATCGGTGCTGACCAAGCCAATCCCGACTGGCCGTCTTGGATCAGTCTCGATGGCGAGGTCTACACGATCTATTACACCATTCGTGAGCCCACGACCTCTGAGAGACGCGGTTATTCACCGTTGTCCGCAACTGCGTTTGTCAGGGAAGCTTGTACCGAGTTGAATGGACAGGAGTTGAAGGCGGTCGGGGAAACCGTGATGCAGGCAATCGAGACACTCGCGGAGAGTATCAAGGTCAACGCGGGCTCGAATGCCACTCGCTTCGCAGCTGACCTACCTCTTTCGGCACGGAAACTGAGTGAATTGCAGCGATCTTGGAATCGCTGATCCAAGGAGCAGAACTATGGCAGTCAAGCCTCTTGAAGACCGCGTCTTGGTGACGCCGATCGAGAAAGACAACGTGACCGAGTCGGGTCTGTACCTACCGGAGTCGAGCAAGGAGAAGCCGATCCAGGGCAAGGTTGTGGCCGTGGGTCCGGGTCGTCTTCTGGAGAACGGTCAGCGTGCGAAGCTGAGCGTGAAGAAGGGCGACACGGTCGTGTACGGCAAGTACGCCGGCACGGAGGTCGAGGTGAAGGGGACTTCGCACTTGATTCTTCGGGAGACGGAGTTGCTGGGGGTGGTTGAAGGCTGACGCCGGGCACTGGGGACCGGGCACCGGGCACCGGGGCTTTGGTTTCTGGGTTTTGCGTCGGAGGTTGGCGTGGCGCGTGGACCGATCCGGTCGTACGAGGACCTGGAGGCGTGGCAGCTTGCGATGGCCTGCGTCGAGCTTGTCTACCGGGCGTCGTCGGGCTTCCCGCCCGATGAGCGGTTCGGGCTCACGGCTCAGGTCCGGCGTGCCGCGGTCAGCGTGCCCAGCAACATCGCCGAGGGATACGGCCGCAACGCCCGGCCGGACTATCTCCGGTTCCTGCGGATCGCCCGCGGTTCGCTGTATGAAGTCGAGACCCAGCTCCTTGTCGCGGTGCGGCTCGGGTTTCTCGGAGAAGGAGAGCACCGCGAGATTCAGGCGAAGCTGGCAGAGGCAGGCCGAGTGCTTGCCGGGCTGATCAGAAGTCTCGAGAAGTAAACCCCGGTGCCCG
>JBCDKU010000013.1:0-41794 GCA_038746265.1 Planctomycetota bacterium | reverse complement strand
GTCGTGGTTTTTTGTTGTCTGAAAACATTTTAGTTCAGGGTTTTGGGGTTAACATTTGTGCCATATAGGCGTCTAAATTTTTATGAATTAGGATGGTCTGGTAGTTCTGCGACAATCCAGAAGGCGCTCGTCGTCACCGAGCACAAGGGCGACCTCCGCCCGCAGCTCAACGTCATCGACGACCAGGGCAACATCCTCGACTTCCACTACATGCCCGCCAAGGCGCGTATCGAGGTCCCGGACGGGTCATCGATCGAGGCCGGCCGCATGCTCGCCCGCCAGCCGCGTCAGGCCTCGGGCTCGCAGGACATCGTCGGTGGTCTCCCGCGCGTGACCGAGATCTTCGAGGCCCGCAAGCCCAAGGACCCCGCCATCATGGGCGAGATCTCGGGCACGGTCGAGATCTACTCCGACAAGCGCAAGGGCAAGGTCACGATCCGCGTCGTCTCCGACTCGGGCATCGAGAAGGACCACCACGTCCCCTCCGACAAGACCCTGCTCGTCCACGCGGGCGACTACGTCACCGCGGGCGACCCGCTCACCGAGGGCCCGCTCGTCCCGCACGACATCCTGCGCATCAAGGGTGAGGAGGCCCTCTGGAGCTACATGCTCGACGAGGTCCAGAACGTCTACCGGGCGCAGGGCGTGGGCATCAACGACAAGCACATCGAGCTCATTCTGAGCCAGATGCTCCGCAAGGTCCGCGTCGAGAACCCGGGCGATACCGACCTGCTCCCCCACGAGGTCATCGACAAGCACATGTTCCGCCAGAAGAACGCGGAGGTCGCCGACTTGGGCCGCGTCACCGAGTCGGGCGGCACCGAGCTGCGCGTCGGCGATCTGGTCTCCAAGACCACCATCAAGGAAGCCAACGCCCGCGCCGAGGCCGCCGGCAAGGAGATCGCCAAGGCCAAGCGTGCACGCCCCGCCACGGGCCGCACGCTGCTGCTCGGCATCACCAAGGCCTCGCTGCAGTCCGACAGCTTCCTCTCGGGTGCCTCCTTCCAGGAGACCACCAAGGTGCTCACCGAGGCCTCGCTCCGCGGCGCCGAGGACCACCTCATCGGTCTCAAGGAGAACGTCCTCCTGGGTCACCTCATCCCGGCAGGCACGGGCTTCCGCCCCTACCAGAAGATCCGGGTCGAGCCGCTCGTCGAGGTCTCCGAGCTCGACGCCGCCGACGAGGAGCGCATGCTCGCCGAGGCGGCAGAAGCAGCCGAGGCCGTCGGCGCCACCCGCCACTTCACCGAGACCAACGGCGTCACCACCGAGCCCAAGCCGCTCGGCCAGGACAGCCTTGACCCGGGCGTCTCGGTCTCCGTCACCGAGTCCCAGCTCGATCAGCAGATCGGCGGGGCTCCGGACGGTGCCGGCGACAGCGCCGACGACGACAGCCAGTAAGCCGGACCAGTAGCCAACACCGGTCATAACAACCGGTGCTGACCAGAAACAACGCGGGCCGGCGTGTTCACAAGAACGCGCCGGCCCGCTTTCGTTTCACTCTGGGAGCGCCGCCGTCAGCCCCGGTCGGCCTCACCCATCGACTCAAGAAACGCCTCGAGCCGCTCGATCGCGGGCGCGGGGATCCCGAACTTCTTGAAGTCCGTGGACCACATCACGGGCAGATCCGTCTCGCGGTTCTTGTTGGCGTACAACGCGTACGGCACGCACAGCCCGCACCTCGCCCCGAAGCCGCACTCCTTGTGCGCCGCGCTCAGACCACCCAGCTCATCGCAGAGCTCGTTGATCCGCTCGAACGTCACGTCGAAACAAATGCAGCGGGTGACAGCCATCTCTTCGGAGCCTTCGATCGAGACGCCCTCGTTCGTCGGGGCATCGGTCAGACGGGCAGCCGTCTCGTCGGGCTTCGAAACAAACGAACGCATGACCACAGACTACGGATCGATCGCGGTCCGCCAAAGCGCGACATACCGAAATTCACCGCACATCACCCCACGGAGCACCGGATATGAGGACAACTCCCCAGAGTGGAGCGGCAGCTCAAAGCGTATCGGATTCTGCACCAAAAGGAAGTGAATCCGCCGACTTCCGCACCGGTTCGTCCGCTTCTTGCGCAAGCCGTTCCAGCTCACGCTCCGCGGTCGCCCCGCTCATCAGCGGCCACCGCACCCGCCCGGTCGCGAGCGTCAGGCGGACATACGGTCGGCACATGCCGCACCCCGTCGTGCACCCCGTGCGGGCCGCGACCTGAGCCAGGTCGAGCCCGTCCGCCCGGGCGATCCGCAGGATCTCCTCGAGCGAGACATCGTGGCAGACACAACGATCGACGTACATCACCAAACCATATCCAAGAGCGAACGCCGTGCACAACCCATCGCCTGAACCATTCATCGACCCGAATCAGGTCAATGAAATCCTCAATAGCCGCTTCGGCCACCCCTCCCTCCGCCCGATCCAGCGCAACGTTGTCTCCCGCCTGCTCGGCCTCGACACACCCGCGGGCGACGCCCTGCTCGTCCTGCCGACCGGCGGCGGCAAGTCGCTCTGCTTCCAGCTCCCCGCCCTCGTCCACGCCGCGACCAGGACGCCGCCCGGCGTCACGCTCGTGCTCAGCCCGCTCATCGCGCTCATGGAGGACCAGGTCTCCGCGCTGACCAAACGCGGCATCAAGGCCGCCTGCATCAACTCGACCGTCGGCCGCAAGAAGCGCGAGGAGCGCCAAGCCAAGCTCGCCCGCGGCGCGTACGAGCTGATCTACGCCACGCCCGAGCGGCTCGACAAGCCCGAGTTCCGCGAAGCGCTCGACAAGGTCCCGGGAGGCGTCAACCTGCTCGCGATCGACGAGGCCCACTGCATCAGCAAGTGGGGCCACGACCTGCGCCCCGCCTACGCCCGCGTCGGCGACTTCCGCCGCGAGATCGGATCGCCCCGCACGATCGCGCTGACCGCGACCGCGACCGCCCGCGTCCGCGACGACATCAGAGACGTCCTCGGCCTCGATCAATCACGGATGCCGCTCTTCGCGACCGGCATCGACCGGCCCAACCTCGAGCTCGACGCGGAGGAGGTCTGGTCCGACATGGACGTCGTCGATCGCGTCAACCAGACCAGCCGCGAGCTGGGCGGCACGGGCATCGTCTACTTCGCGCTCATCAAAGATCTCGAACGCTTCGCCGCCGACATCCAGCGCGCCGCGCACCCTGGCACCGACGTCGCGATCTACCACGGCCGTCTCGACCCGCGCGAGAAGAAACGCGTCTACGCGCGCTTCATTGAGTCGGGGCGCTCCGATCCGCTCATCCTGTGCGCCACCAACGCCTTCGGCATGGGCGTCGATAAGCCCGACATCCGCAGCGTCATCCACGCCCAGATCCCGGGCAGCATCGAGGCCTACTGGCAGGAGGTTGGACGCGCGGGCCGCGACGGCGACCCAAGCCGCTGCCTCATGTGCTATCGCCAGGAAGACCTCGCGATCCAGCAGCAGTTCATCGAGTGGCAGAACCCGTCGGCGGACCTGCTCGTGCAGCTCATGTCCGCGATCGAGGCCCGCTACGCCGGCGGCGCGGACGGACACGGCACGTTCGACGCCGACGACCTCCGGCTCGACGTCGTCGGCAAGGGCCACGCCCACGGCCGCGGCGGCGGCGTCATCGAGCAGGGCCTCATCACGCTCGGCAAGCTCGGCGGCATCGAGCCCGCCGAGACCACGGGCCGCTGGCGCTACGTCCGCACGCTCGACGACGCCGAGATCGATCCCGCCGACATCGAGGACAAGAAAAAGCGCGACCTGATGCGCCTGCTCGACGTCGTAAAGCTGACGAAGGCAGGCGACATCCGTCGCGCCGTGCTCGAGTACTTCGAGCTGTCTTAGATGTTGCGCTGGATCAGTCCTCGCGGACGGTCTTGTCGAGGTACGCCCCGAGCATCCAGACGTTCTTGGCCGTGCGGTCGATGAAGTCGTCGAGGATGTTCTCGGTGGTCTTGTCCTCGTGCTCCTGCGCGACCTTGCTGGCCGCGAGCAGCCGCTCGCGCGCCTGGTGCACGTCGTCGAGCGTGGTCTGGACCATCTGCTCGGTCCTGGGCGTGCCGGTCTCCTCGGAGAGCGCGGTCAGCTGCAGCGCCTGCGAGAGATTGCCCACCGGCCGGCCACCAAGCTGCAGCACGCGCTCGGCGAGCACGTCGAGCTGGTCGTGGTACTCGTCGTACATCTCCTCGAACTTCTCGTGCAGCGTGAAGAAGCTCGGGCCCCGCAGGTTCCAGTGGTAATTATGGATCTTGTAATACAGAACGATCGCATCAGCCACCAGACCATTGAGGGAGTCGATGATCGGGGTGTCGGACATGCTCGTGTTCTCCTTAACGGCGCTTTCCGTCGTGTCTTTCTTATCTAGAATTATTCCAAACAATAGGCAACGGAACGCCTCATCTCAACAATACCCAAACCCGCATACCCGCTTCCACAGCCTGCCTCCGCATACTCGGCCCGCCAGCATCCACCCGTCATGGTCTACCATCGCCCCATGCTCCACCCCGCACCGACCACCAAGCTCCCGACCGGCGTCACCCGCGGCGTCCTCGCAGAGTCGCACGACGCGACCGCGACCAGGCCCGCGTTCCTCGTGCTCGAGTTCTACAACACCGACTACCGCATCCACCTGCAGCCGCAGGGCACGATCTCGGCACAGCTCGGCAAGCGGATCGAGGGCATCGTCCGGGCCGACGCCCGCCGCGTCGATTCGGTCGGCGCGGGCGGCCGCTACGTCGAGCCCGTCGAGGGCCGACCGCGCCGCGTGCAGGGCACCGTCGTCGATACCGATTCGAGCAGCAACACCATCACCGTCAACGCGGGCGTGCCGATGGTCCTGCGGCTGACTGATCAGCGCCAGCGCGCGAGCGACTTCGAGGTCGGTGACTTCATCACCTGCGCCACCATGGCCGGCGCGACCTTCGAGCAGAAGCAGAGCTGAAAGCGTCGCCGCCTTAGCGGCTCAGTCCCGAGGCCGGGATCGAGTACGGCGCCTGCGTCAGCCGGCCGCCCGGACCGATCAGGCCCAGGATCTCCGTGCGCACCTCATCGAGATCACCCGCCAGCATCTGATCGCGGATCGCCGGGACGTTGATCGCCGAGCCGCGGTTCGCCGCGGCCATCCGGTCCGACGCGAACCCGAGGATGGTCTCGGCAAGCGACGCGAGCAGCACCGCCGGGTCGCGCTCGTCGAACCCGCCGCGGTTGCCCGCACGGACGTTGGTCTCGACGCGGTCGAGCACCAGCGCGAACAGCCCGCCCGCGAAGCCGGCCGACTGCGCCGCGGCGTCCGCCGGGCCCGGGCCAATGTTCGCCTCGCGGATCACACCGCCCGCGCGAAGCAGCACGTTCAGCTCGCTCGGCTCGTCGATCGCGCCGAGCTCAAGCCCGATCGCCCGCTCACGCCCGCCCTCAGCCAGCTTATTGATCGCGTACGCCGGGAAGCCCTCGATCGAACCGCCCGTGCCGACCGAACCGCCCGCGCGGAGCGACCGCACCGCGGCATCGGCGAAGACCGGATCATCCGACGACGCCACGATGTCTGCGAGTTCGTCGCTCAGGGTCCGCGCGGTCTGCGGGATGATCGCCGGGCTGCTGCGGCCCGCGGCCGCGAAGACACGCCCCGCGGCGTAGATCGCGAAGTACCGCACCTCGGTCGAGGAATCGTCGAAGGACCGGTTGATGATCCGCGCGGTGCGCTCCGTCGCGAGCTCCGCGGACAGACGCAGCGCCGTCACCTGCCGCCAGGCAACGGGCGTGCCCGGGCCCGCGATGAGGCTGTCGAGCAGGGGCTGCAACGCCTGGGCGTAGCTGTTGCGGAAGCTCACCGACACACCGCCGCGCTCGAGCGGCTCGATGAGCTGCCGGACGGCGCGGCGCTGGGCCGCGAGGTCGTCGGTCTCCAGAAGCCCCGCGCTGTGCGCCTGGACGTACGCCTCGACCGCGCTGATATCCGCCGGCCCGAGCGTCGTCGAGGTCACCACGCTGTCCTCGATCCGCACGACCTGACCGAACGCCGAGGCGGACACGCTCGCCGCCACCGCCCCGGCTGCGATCACACGGACAGACGAGTGCAGGCACCTGCGGATGGTCGTGCTGAAGCGGTTCAAGGTCGGGCTCTCCGGCTCGGGTCGTTGTCGTGCGAGAGGGTCAGGTCAGGGGCTCGCGAAGGGTCGGGAGTGTACGCGTCGCGGCCCGCGGATGCCGTTTTCCGGGCCGACCGGGGCCGCTGATCTGGGCCTCAGTAGACCTCGAGGAACACCCGCCGCGTGGGCTTGATCTGCCGGTGGATCATCCGGCGGGTCCACGCCTCGGGCTCCGGGGCATCCTCGGCCACCGTCAGGTACTGCTGCGCCACGTCGGGATCGAGCGATTCGTGCAGGGCTCTGAAGATCCCCAGCTCCATCCCCGCGATGCCGCAGACGTAGATCAGGGTCCTGTCCGAGGCCAGCACCTCCTGGAGACCCGGATCCGTCGCGATGCGGCCCTGGACGTACATGCTGCCGCCGCCGTCGGGCTGGTCCTGCCGGCTCAGCGTGGGCAGATAGGCAAACCCCGTCCCCGCACCGGCCCGCTGGACCATCTCGTCGTGGTAGAGCAGGTCGCTCGCGTAGGGCGCGCCCATCACGAGGATCGATCGCGAGTCCACGCCCGCCGCGATCAGATCGCCCAGCATGCCGCGGAAGGGCGCGATGCCCGTGCCCGTCGCGAAGAAGACGTAGTCGTGCTCCTCGGGACGCGCGGGCAGCAGGAACCGCTTCCCGCTGGGCCCGGTCACGCGGACCTCGTCGCCCTCCTTGAGATCGCACAGGTAGTTCGACGCCACGCCCGTGTAGAGCGTGTGATCGTCCCAGTGCTCATCGATCAGGCGCTTGACTGTCGTCGCGAGGACCTTGCCCTCGCCGTCCTCGCCCGCGGTCGGGCTCGCAATCGAGTACAGACGCAGCTTGTGCGGACGGCCCTTGTCGTCCTCGCCCGGCGCGAGCACGCCGAACGACTGCCCCGCGCAGAACGCCCCGGCGAGCGCCGTCTCCGAGACATCGATCTCGACGTGGCGCACAAAGCCCGCCGCCTTGCGGCTCGCGGTGCAGATCCGCGTCGAGACAACCCGCCCGATGCCCGGCTCGGTGGGCTTCACGAGGTTCTGCTGCACGTCGGGCAACTCGGGCCCGCTGGTGGTCACGCCGTCCGCCGCCGACATGGAATCAAAGACCTCCACCGTTCGGCATCGCGCCGTTCATCTGGTCGCCAGCCGGTGCACCGCCTTGGTCGCCGCCTTGGCCACCGCTTTGCCCGTTCTGCGGCGTCTCACCCCGCAGCTTCGCCGCCAGCGCGGTGTACTCGTCCGCGACCTCCGACGCCCGGAGCGTGCCGAGGTGCTGCGCCGCCTGGTCGTACGCGTCGGCCGCCGCGGTCATCGCCTCGGTGGACTTCTGGCGGAGCTGCTGCGCGAGCCCCGAGAGCTCCGACGATCCCGGGATCGACGGCTCGGCCGACACGACCGACTCGACGCCGATCGCGAACCGCTCGTAGGCGTTGCCGAGACGCTGCTGCACCTCGCCCAGCGAGCGTGCCGCAACCGAGAGCGTCGAGGCCGCCCGCTGGCGGTCGCGCGACTGCGCGCGGCGGGCCGAGCTGCTGGCGTTCTGGAACGCGCGGGCCGCCGACTCGCCCTCGCTGAAGACCGTGAGGTCGCCGCCGTCGAGGCCGATCAGCGCCGCGAGCTGGCTCACGCCCTGCAGCGCCGCCGACTCGAACTCCGCCGCCGCCGCCCGGGCATCCGCGGCCCGCTGCTGCGCCTCGCGCTCCTGCTGAGCGTTGGATTCGAGATCCTTCGCGATCAGCTCAAGCTGCTGCTGCCGCTGCGCGATCCGCTGCTCGGCGAACACGATCTTGGGTTCCTCGACCGACGCCGCGATCAGAAGCCGCGCCGCCTGCTGCTCGAGCGAATCCGCCTGACGCGAGAGCTGCTGCACACGCGGGGCAGCCTCGGCCGCCCGCTGCGCCGAGCCCGAGGCCTGCAGTTCGAGCTGCGCGGCCTCATCACGCAGCGCCGTGCCGCGCGTGTTCAGGTCGCCCGCCTGCGATTCGAGCGTGCCGATCCGGTCACGGAGCGTGCGCAGCTCCCCCTGCAGACGCTGCACGTCGGCCTGCAGGTCGCGCTGATCGGCGATGAGCTTCTGGTTCGCCGGGCCGAAGTCGCGGGCCTCGGCCGCCCGGGCGATCTGCGACTGCTCGTTGCGGCCGCGCATCGCGCTGGTCACGCCGACCAGCGCGAGGTCGGCCTGGCTGATCGCCTCATCAAGATCCGCGAGGATCGCGATGCCCAGCGAGTTGTTCGCCGTGCCCTGCATGATCGCCAGGTCCGCCGCGGACGCCTCGTCGGCGTCATTCGCGGTCATGCCCTGCGCCATCCGCTGCAGGTCGCTGCGGCGCGCCTCGGGGCTCGGGCCCTTCACGAGCGTGCGCTGCGCTTCCTCGACCTTCTGAGCGCCGGGGGACTTCTCGCGGCAGCCGCCCAGCAGCGCCGCGGCCGAAAGCCCGGCAAGGCACAGCGCGATGCCCGCGCGAGAACCTGTCGCGCGAGAACCCGGCACATGGGGACCGAACTCGTTGCTCTTCGCCATCATCGTGGTCTCACCTGTCTTTGGTCCCGCTACCTGTCTTCGGTCCAACTAGCCGTCTCTGGTCCCACCAGCGGTCACGCCGACTGCCGCAGGTCTCGCATCGCACCCGGGCAGCCACCGCCGGTCGCTGCCCGCCGTGTGTCCAATCCCCGTGCATCGGCCGATCCCCGAACGCGCCTCCCAAGTGCCTCGGCGGCCCATCAGGGCCCGAAGCACCCCGGTGATCGGGGTCGTGATGCTATCAGGGCACCCGCCTTGCCGCCCGTTACTCCCCGGGTGATTGTTGTGTGCCGCCCGGCCCTCGGCCCGGCGACCCAGCCGGTCCCGGCTCGCCCGGCTTTTGGGTTCTGTTCTCATCCACAAGCAGACTCGCCGGCACCGGCGGCTCGTACCGGATCGCGTAGTCCGGACGCGGCTGGTACATCCCGCGGATCCACTCCACCGCCCGCCGGAACGACGCGTCCCGCGGACCGTCAAACAGCGGCCGGTAGTTGCGGCCCGGCCCGACGCCGAGCTGCGGGTGCTGGCGGCTGCTGACCGTCGGACGCATCGCCATCTGCAGGAGCGGCGACTGCTCCGGGTCCTCGTAATCGATCAGGGGCGAGCCGTCGCGGAGCTTGAACTTGTCAAGAATGAAGAAGTTGGTGTAGACCGTCGCGTCCGAATTCACCTGCCGCCGCCGGAGCCACAGACGCCCCGCCTGCTGCCCGCCGTGGCACTCGGCCGACGCGCACGCATTGACGATCCGCCGGTGCACGTCGTCGCGGAAGATCCTGAGTGACGCCGGGTGATCGAGCACCCGCACCTCCGAGTAGAACTCCTGCGCGCGAAGCCGGAACATCAGATCGAGCACCCGCGCCGACGGCGCCCGCTTGAGCTGCCGGATCGCTTCTTCCGTGCGCGGCACGCCCGGCCGATCCGCGTACTCCTCGACAAGGTCGTCGATCACCTCGTCAGCCACCATGATGCGGGGCGGGTTGGTCAGATCGACCTCCCACACGCGGATCAGGTTGATCTCGTCGGGCGAGAGCGTCGGGAACTCGCCCGCGCGGCGTTGCTGCAGCCGCCGGTCGCGCTCGATCGCCGCCTCGATCTCCGGGTCGGGCCGCTTCTCGCCCTCGGGCTCGGTCTCCTTGCGACGCTGTCGGTTCTTCTCGCTCGCCTCGATCATCGCGACCTGAGCCGTCAGCCACCGCGCCATATCCGCGGCCTCGACGCTGAACGGGTCCGCCTCGACCGCCGCCCGCGCATCACGCAGGGCCGTCCGGTACGCCCGCCGATCGCGGAGCCACCCCGCGAGCGCCGTCAGCGACCGCGCATCATCCAGCGAGACCATCAGACGCCGCTCGTGGTACCGCTCCGCGACCGGCGCCAGCGGCGTCACCGAGATCACGTCCTCGCGGGCGAGCCGCGTCTCACGGCGATCGACCCGGATCACCACGACATCGGGCGTCTGCTCAACGAGAAAGCCCGAGAGCTCCCCCCCCGCGCGAAGCACCACCCGGTGCTCCTCCTCGGGGTCGTCGAGCGGATCGAGGCTGTATGAATCAAGCTCGGTGGACTCGAGCTCCGGTTGAAATTCGGGTTGTAGCTCGGGCTGCAGCTCAGCTTGTGCGAAACCCTGCCCCGACTGCGCCAGCGCGACACCGGCCGCCAGACCCAGGCACACGCTGACGCACAGGCCGCCCAGACCTACACACCGCCCAATACACCGAAGAGTCGGAAGCGTCGTCATCGTGCCATTCTGGGTCGGGGGGGCCGCCGCGGCAAGCCACCGGGCACCGCGGGCCCCCGGGTCATCCCGATACGACGCCCCGCGGGCCCGGTTCCGCCCTATTCGCCGAGCGTCTTCTTCCGCCTGAGAACATGGTGGTAATGCTGGGCAAACCGGTGCGCCTCGTCCCGGATCTGCTGGCACAGCCGCAGACCCGCGTTATTCCGGCTCAGCCGGATCGGCTCGGCCCGCTCCTGCACGTAGATCAGCTCCTCCTTCTTCGCGAGGCTGATCACCATGGGCGGCTTGACATCGAGCGTCTCGAACGCCTCGAGCGCCGCGTGCAGCTGCCCGAGCCCGCCGTCGATCAGGATCACCTCGGGGTACAGCTCCTGCCCCGCGCCCGCCTCGCGGTACCGGCGGCTCACGACCTCGCGGATCGACATGTAGTCGTCGTTCCGCCGCCCGCCCGGCAGGTTCTCGAAGCTCTTGATCCGGTACCGGCGGTACTCGTCCTTGAAGGGCCGCCCATCGACGAAGCACACCTTCGAGCCCACCGTCTCGCCGCCCTGCAGGTGCGCGATATCGATCCCCTCGACGCACCGGATGGGCTGATCCAGACCCAGGGTCTTCTGCAGCGACTTCGTCCCCGTCTGCGGATCGACGTAGCTCAGCTCGGTCTCGGGCTGCCAGCCGTCCTTGGTATTGGCGCGCTCGTCGAGCCGCTCGATCGCGCCGATCTGATCCCGAAGCGCCGCCGCCTTCTCGAAGTCGAGCGCCCTTGACGCCTCGAGCATCTCCTCGTTCATCTCGCGCAGCATCTTCGACCGCTTCGAACCGAGAAACCTGACAAATCGGTCCACGTCCGCCCGGTAGGGCTCGATCCCGATCGACTCGTTGCACGGCGCCGTGCACTGCCCGATCGACGCAAGCAGGCACGGACGGAAGAACCGGTTCTTCGGATCACCCTGCACGATGTCGAGCTTGCATGTCCTGAACTTGAACACACGCTGCAGGATCTGCACCGCCTCGCGCAACGCCGCGGCGTTCGTGAAGGGCCCGAAGATCCGCGCGCCCTTCATGTGGTCGATCTTCTCGCCCGTCTTGTCATCGATCCCCGACGGGTTCCGCGAGACAAACACACGCGGGTAGTCCTCGTTGGTCGTGACGATCAGATAGGGGAACGTCTTGTCGTCCACCAGCCGCGCGTTGTACTTGGGCTTGATGTCCTTGATCAGCCGGTTCTCGGTGAGCAGCGCCTCCCACTCGCCCTCGCACACCAGGAAATCGAACGTGTGCACCTCGTCCAGCATGGGCTGCTTCTGGAAGCCCAGATCCGCCGAGGGCACGAAGTAACTCGACACTCGGTCCGGCAGCCTCGACGCCTTCCCGACGTACAGCACCACGCCCGACGAGTCCTTCATCAGGTACACGCCCGGCACGGGCGGCAGATCCCGCGCCGCTTTCGAGAGCCGCGTCATCCGCTCCTCGCGCGACTCCGTCCCCCAGGGCGGCGGCGCATCGGCCGCCTGAAACCCCTCGCCGTCGAGCTCGCCAGGTGTCAGATCCGGATCATCGGGCACGCCCGATCGTAGATCGCGCCGCCGCGCAACCCGAAAACGAGCGACGCCCCGGACCAAGCCGGGGCGTCGCGGGAAATCAGGATTCAGACCGCGTCGCTCAGCCGCGGCGACGGCGGGCGGCGAACAGGCCCGCGGCACCGAACACACCCGCGCCCAGCGGCGTCGGGACGGCCGTGCCGGCCCACGCCAGCGCGAAGTCCGTGTCCGTGCCGTTGGCGTCGAAGTCCCAGACCTCGCCGAAGCCGAACACACCGAAGCCGATGAAGGTGTCCTGCGCCAGCGTGATGTTCAGCAACTCCGACGACTGGAACGCGCTGGCAGACTCCGCGAGCAGGCTCAGGATGTTGCCCTGAGCGTCAAGCTCGTATATGCGCAGATCGAGGTCGGCAAAGCGGTCGCTCGAGACCGACTCAGCGCCGGGCGTGAAGCCAAGGTTGTACTCCGCAAGCCAGCTCAGCGTCACCGTCAGATCGGTGCCGCCCGCGAGCTGCGTGTCCACGGTGTAGAACTGCTCAGCGCCGACCGCGACGTTGCCCATGTCCCAGCCGATCGCCTCGACCTCGCCGCCGTCCGTACCCGCGAGATCGGTCGTGCCCGAGAGGAACTGATCGAACGCGCGGTTCAGATCGAGCTGGCCCGCCCCGTACTGCGCGTCCTTGGCCTGGAAGGTGCGGATCGCACCGTCGGTATCAAGGAACTGGCCGTTGTCGTAATCAACAAAGCTCTTGTCGGCTGAGTTCATCAGGACAGCCTTGATCACCATCGCGTTGGTCGCGATCTCGGCAAGCGGCGCGTTGAACTCGCCGCGGGCAGCGTCCACCAGCAACGCCGCGCCGCCGGCGACCGTCGGGGCGCTGAAGCTCGTGCCCGAGATGTTGTTGTTGTAGAAGTTCGTCGCCGCGTTCGGGAACTCGAAGTCGTCCGGAACGAACGGAAGAACCCAGTCCGTGCCCGGCGCGACGATGTCCACCGCGATGTACGCATTCTCGATGAAGACCGGATCACCCAGCGCGTCGCGCGTCGTGCGGTCCCAGAAACGGGTCGCGCCGAACGCCGAGAAGCCGGCACGGCTGTCGTAAAACGGCGCCGCGTTGCCGTCGGTCGTCGCGCCGACGTTGATTGCGTTCAGCGCGTTGCCGGGCGTGCCCAGCACACCCGGGCCGCCGCTGCCCGAGTTACCGGCCGACACCACGCCGACCGCACCGGTCTCGTGGATAAACGCATCGACGAGCACGTCGCGGATGTTGCCCGGGCCGAACGAGGTCGTCGAGCCCCACGACGAGTTGAACACGTCCGCCGTGCGGCCGTTCGTCTGCGAACCGGTTCGCAGCGCCTCGTTGTAGGTGTTGAACTGACCGATCGGCGACGACTGGAACGAGTTGTCGTTCAGCGGATCCGGGAGGAACTGCGAGAGGATCGACCACGTCCAGGTCTCCGCGCCGAACGCGATGCCCGCCTCGGTCGTCGTGGGCACCGGAGAGCCCGAACCCGCCGCGGCAGTCGTCACCCATGTCGAGTGCTGGACCACCTGGCCCACCGTGCCGGCGGCGTTGTAGTTCTGCACGTGCATGGTCGCGTCGTGGCCGTTCCACGCGTTGCCGCCCTCGGTGATCGCGACGATCGCGTTGCCACCGGTGTAGCCCGCGTTGTAGAACCGGTCCGCACCGACGAAGTTATTGATCAGGATGCCGTCAAAGACGCCGCCGCCGTCCGAGATCACCTGGTTCTGGTTCGGGGCCGCGAACGGATCCGAGGGCGCGAAGTCGATCGGCACGCCGTTACTGAACGTCTCGGAGGTGTTATCGACCACGTAGTCCGGCGACGGGGCCGAAGAGATCCGGTCGCCCGACTGGCCGTTCTTGTTGTCCAGAGCCTGCGCGTTCGCCGCAGCGGCGAAACCAGCGCACACAAAGAGAATCATCGCACGACGCATGTCTCGTCTCCCCTGAAGGGCGCGAGGAAGAACGCCCCGAACCCGAATATGTCCCGTCTACATCTGCCGAGATACAGCAGTAATCCGAGCTTAATCGGCATGGAGGGCCGTTGGAAGCGCGAGAGCAACAATTTCCACCATTTTCGTGGCAGAGTTGCATTTCAGTACCCTGTTTGGACATTGACGCAAAGAAACGGCCCGGTCAGCCGGGCCGCGATCAGAACAAGATTCGAATCCCGCGACGCGATCAGCCGCGACGGCGACGGGCCGCCAGCAGCCCGAACCCGCCGAACGCCAGCGCCCCGGCCGGTGCCGGGATGAACGCCGTCCCCGAGCCCACGCCCGCGAAGGCGATCGAGTACTCGGTCGAGGTCGTGTCCGCGCCGAAGTCCCAGAGCTCGCCGAAGCCGAGCACGCCGAAGCCAACAAACGTGTCGTCTGCCAGCGTGAAGGTCAGGTGCTCGGTCTCGTTGACGCTCGAGATCGAGGCCGCCAGCGTGCCGATGATCTCGCCCGTTGCGTCGAGCTCGTACACGAACAGATCGAGATCCGCGAAGCGATCATCCGAGACCGACTCCGTGCCGAACGTGAAGTCCGCGTCGAACTCCGCGAACCACGACAGCGTGATCGTCAGCTCCGAGCCGCCCGCGAGCTGCTCACCGAACGCGTAGAACTGCTCCGCGCCGTTCTCGACCGAGCCAATGTCCCAGCCGAGCACATCAACGACGCCGCCGTTCGAGCCCGCAAGGTCCGTCGTGCCGCCGAGCAGCTGGTCGTACGCCGCGTCGAGGTTCAATTCGCCCGCGCCCTGCTCCCAATCGAGACCCTGCGTGGTGACGATCGCGCCGGCGTCCACCAGCGTGCCGTCGTCGATGAACTGACCGTTATCCCAGCCGTTGAGCTTCGTCGCCGAGTTCATCAGCACCGACCGGATCGTGCGGCCGTGCGTCGCGCTCTCCGCGACATCAGAAGCAAGCTGATCCCGCGCCGCCTCCACAAGCAGCGCCGCCCCGCCGCCGACGGTCGGAGCCGAGAAGCTCGTGCCCGATGCAAGCTGGTAGGAGTCGGGCACCGACGGGTTCGGCACGATGATGTCCTGACCCGGCGCGACCAGATCGACCGACGCGTAGTTGCCGAACTCGATCGACGAGCCGGGAACCGCGAGCGTCGAAGGGCCGGCCGAGCTGAACACCGCGCGGCCGGCAAAGTCCGGGCTCGGACCCGTCGCGCCGACCGCGATCGAGTTGAAGCCCAGGCCGGGCGACGTGACGAAGCCGTCCGTCTCGCCCCGGTTGCCCGCCGACGCCGTCGCGATCACGCCGCTCGCCTCGACGACCGCGTCGATCATGACGTCGTTGATAAAGCCCGTGCGGCCGTCATTGTTGAAGCCGAACGACATGTTGATCACGTCGGCCGTCTGCCCGCCGGTCTGGCGGCCCGTGATCGCCGCGTCGATGTACGTGCGGAACGAGAGCTGGTCCGAGGTGAACAGGCCCGTCGGGCCCTGCACGGCAAGCTGACCGCCCCAGAGCGTCGAGCCCGGCGCCATGCCCGTCTCGACAACATCGCCCGGCGTGTCGCGACCAGTCGCGACGAACGAGGTGTACGTCGGGTGGCTGCTCGCGAGCACGGGCGTGCCGTCCTGCGTCAGCACCGTGCCGACGTGCTGCATCGTGTTGTGCGTGCCGCTCGGCGCGAACGCCTCGATGATCGCGACGACCGAGCCGAGACCCGTGTAGCCCTCGGCATACAGACGATCAGCACCGGTCAGGGCGCTGATGCTCGGGCCGTCAAAGGGCGATGTCGCCGGGCCGATCGCGACGAGATCACCGAACGAGGCATCCGCATCGAGCGGACGCGAGCCGCTCAGGTCGTAGGGCGACGACGCGCCGGTGAGCGTCGGAGCGCCGGGCTTGTTCGCCGACGAACCCGATTCAACAAGCGAAGGCTGGGCCACCACGCCGCAAGCCAAGCCGCACGCCACGAAGATCGATACCGATGCTCTCACGTCGCCTCTCCTGCCATCACCGACCGGCACGCCAGAACGCGCCGCCTCTGTCTCTACGGGTGGACCGCGGGTGCAGTCCTGTCTTGTCTCCAGCGACAGCGTACGCGAACCATCTCGTTTCGATGACAGAACTTCCGTCATTTTCGACGGTTTTCCTGGCGAGCCGCCGGATTCGGGTTTCGATCGGGCTTTACATCTGCTCGAGAGCCGTCTGGTACCGCTTCAGCACCTCGCCCCTCGTGACCAGCGAACGGGGCCTGCCCTCGTTATCCACGCGGCACAGCGTCGCGACGTCGTGCTGGCTCAGCTTGCTCATCACGCTGTCGAGCGTCTCGTCCAGCGTCACCGAGGGGATATCCGGACGCACCAGTTCGGCCACCAGAAGCAGTGGGATTGCCTCGCGGTCGATCAAGGCCGACCGCATATCGGACCCCGTGACCAGCCCGAGGTACTTGCCCTCCTGGTCCACCACCGCGAAGTCCGGCACGCGGTGGTACGCGTGCATCTCGACCAGCTTGGCGAGCGGGTCCGACGCATAAATCGGCTCGGGCGGCAGGTCCGTGGGCCGCACCTGCGCCACCGTCAGCCGCCGCAGCACCATCAGGTCCTTGGCTTGCCCCGTCAGCACGCCCGCCTTGCGCAGGCGGAACGTGTAGATCGAGTCGCGGTCGATCACCTGCGACATCACCGTCGCGATCACGGCCGAGAGCATGATGGGCAGCACGACCTTAAAGTCTTGGCTCAGTTCAAAGAGGATCAAAATCGCCGTCAGCGGCGCCTGCGTGCTCGCCGCCACGACCGCCGCCATCCCAACGAGCGCGTAGCTCGAGGGCGTCGAGCCCTCGGGCAGAAGTCCCAGCGTGTCGAGCAGCACCCCGAAGAACGCGCCCGCCGACGCGCCCATGAACAGGCTCGGCGCGAACACACCGCCCGAGCCGCCCGATGCCAGCGTGAATGTGGTCGCGAGGATCTTGAGCACCAGCACCGCAAGCAGCAGCGCGAGCCCGTAGCCCACGCCGCCCTCGTCGGGCGAGATCAGAGACTCGATGAACCCGTAGCCGTTCGAGTAGAAGGGCGGCGTCTCACCGCCCAGGCCCTCGGTCGCCGCGAGCACGAACCCCACGCCCAGCCCCGCGAGCAGCATCGCGCCCGTGATCGGCTTGAGCATCGGGTGCAGCGGGACCTTCTCGTACAGGTCCTCGCCGTAGTGCAGCACGCGGTTGAACACCAGCGCCACCAGCCCGCACAAGAGCCCAAGCCCGATGTAGCTGGGCAGCTCGAGCGCCCGGAACTGCAGCCCGCGCACCAGCTCGCCCGTCGCGAAGATCGCCTCGTTCTCGCCAAGCAGCGCCTGCGTCGTCACCTGGCTGAACACCGACGCGACGACGATGGGCGTGAAGATCTTGATCGAGAAATCCCGGAGCAGGATCTCGAGCACGAAGAACACGCCCGCAATCGGGGCGTTGAAGATCGAGCTGATGCCCGCCGCCGCCCCGCAGCCCACGAGCGTCTGCACGCCCTGCCGATCGAGCCGAAGGAGCCGCCCCGCCTGGCTGCCGGCCGTCGCCCCGATCTGCACGATCGGGCCCTCCGTCCCGGCTGACCCGCCCGAGCCCACGGTCAGGATGCTTGCGACGACCTTGACCGCGCCGATGCGGGCCGGGATCTGCCCGCCCCGGACGATCAGCGCCTTCATCACCTGCGGCACGCCGTGCCCCTTGGCCTCCGACGCGAACAGCTGCACGATCACGCCCGTCAGCCCCATACCAATCGCGGGCGCAAGGAAAAGCCAGAGCAGCCCCGCCCGCTCGCCCAACCCGAACGTCAGGACCTCGCCCAGCTGCAGGTGCCTGGTGAACTCGCTGAGCTCGTGGACCGCCCAGTCGAACCCGACCGCGCCGACACCCGTGAGCGTCCCGACGAGCGCCCCGATCCCGATGAGGTACCAGTCACGCTGGAACCCCAGGCGTTTGGAGAAGCTCCCGAGCGCTTTGGTGATCGAGCGATCCATGGGCGGATCGGACTATAGAAGATCAAAGCGATTCGCTTCGATCAAGCATCCCCGTCACGAGCCCCCAGCGCAAGCTGGGAGTCACCGACGTTGATCGCGCGCCACAAGCCCCCAGCGTGAGCTGGGGAAAGAGCAAGGTCGAACACGCACGAACGTACTTCTTCCCCAGCTCACGCTGGGGGCTCGTTCATTCATACGAGACCGAAGCGAACCTACGCCGCCCCCGACTTCGCCCGCCGCTTCTCCGATTCCCACTCCCGCGGGTCCTCATCGAGCAGCAGTTCCTCGACCTTCGGCGCTTCCTTGCGGGGCTTGCCCTTCTCGTCGGTCAGGGCCTGACCATCGAGCGTCTCGATGATCGGGATCGGGTTCTGCTTCATCAGATCCGCGAGATCCTTCTCGAGCCTGGACTTCACCTTGTCGTCCAGCTCCGCCCACTTCCCGCGTCCGCGGCACTTCGGGAACCGCGAGCAACCAAGCCAGGGACCCCGCACGCCGTCACGCAGGTTCAGCGGGCTCTCGCAGATCGGGCAAGGCAGGTCCGTCAACAACGGCGGCGGAGAGGGCGCGGTCACGAAACCCTTCTTGTCGATGTTCAGGATCATCCCGACGTCCGACGACTCGCCGTCCTCCAGCATCGTCGTGATGAACGGGCCGAACCGCCCCGTCTTGCGGATCATCGGGCGGCCCGTCTTCGGGCAGCGCACGTTCACAAACTCCGCTGGCCGCGGCTTGCCCTGCCGATCGCACGGGCACGCGTAATCGCAATCCGGGTACGTCGAGCAACTCAGGAACCGACCGTTCTTGCCGAACCGGTACACCAGCGACGAGTCGCACTTCTGGCACCGGTACTCCTCCGGCGCGGGCTGCACCTCCGCCTTCGCGTGCGTCAGCGTCTCGGCCGCCTCGTCGAGCTTGGCTTTGAAGGGCGTGTAGAACTCCTCGAGCATCTGGATCCAGTCGAGGTGCTCGTCCTCGACCTTGTCCAGCTTCGACTCCATCTCCCGCGTGTAGCCGACGTCCATCAGCTCCGGGAACGCCTCGATCAGCTTGTCCGTCACGACCTCGCCCAGATCCGTCGCGTAGAACCGCCGCTCGAGCTGCTCGACGTACTTGCGGTCCTGGATCACACCGATGATCGAGGCGTACGTCGAGGGCCTGCCGATCCCCTCCGACTCGAGCATCTTGATCAGGCTCGCCTCGGAATACCGGGGAGGCGGCGAGGTGAACTTCTGCTGCGGCTGGATATCAAAGGGCCGCAGCTCGCGGTCCTGCTCCAGCTTATCCGAGAGCACCAGCTCATCGCCCGAGAGCGGCACACCCGCCACCTTGTAAAACCCGTCGAACGCCAGCTTCCGACCCGACGCCTTGAACACGCAGGGCTTCGCCTGATCGCGCCCGCCGGAGATCAAGACCGTCGTCGAGTCCCACTTCGCCGGCACCATCTGGCACGCGACAAACCGCTCCCAGATCAGCCGGTACAGCTTCGCCTCGTCCGCCTTGAGCGACTTCGCGACCTTGTCGGGCGTCCGCGAAGGATCCGTGGGCCGGATCGCCTCGTGCGCCTCCTGCGCGTCCTTGTTCGAGCTCTTGTAGACGTTCGCCTTCTCCGGCAGATACGTCTCGCCGAACGTCTGCTTCACGTAATCCCGCGCCATCCCGATCGCCTCTCCGGAGAGGTGCGTCGAGTCGGTACGCATGTACGTGATCAGGCCCGTCGGCCCCTCGCCCGGGATGTTCACGCCCTCGTAGAGCGACTGGGCCGCGCCCATCGTCCGCTTCGCGCCGAACCCGAGCCGCGTGCTCGCCGCCTGCTGCAGCGTGGACGTGATAAACGGAGGCGGCGCCTTCGTCTGCGTCCTCTTCGTCTCGACCGACGTCACGTTGTACGGCACCGACGGATCCGCGATCCCCGAGACCGACCGCGTGAAGATCGCGGGCCCCTTGCCGTCGGGGTTCTCCGTCGTCTCGATCTCGATGTCGTTCAGACCCGCCCGCTCCGCGACCGCCCGCACCCGCTCGGTCAGGTCGTCGTGCGCCTCGTCGGCCGCGCCGCCCGCCTGCGAGATATCAAACTTGTCGCCGCCGACCTCGACGAGCTCGCCGCGCACCGCGCCGTGCTTGCCGAGGAACGCGTTCTGGTCCTTGACTGCCGGGCCCTTGCCCTTGTCGTCCTTCTGCGACAGGAACTCGCGCCACTCCGGGCCCAGCTTCGCCGCCGACGCCTCGTCGAGCGCGAAGTAGCCCGTCATCGTCCAGCTCTCATCGGGCACGAACGCCTGGATCTCGCGCTCGCGCTCAACAACAAGCCGCACCGCGACCGACTGCACGCGCCCCGCGCTCAGCCCCCGCGCCACCTTCTTCCAGAGCAAGGGGCTGACTTGGTACCCGACGATCCGGTCGAGGATCCGCCGCGCCTGCTGCGCGTTCACGCGGTCCTCGTCGATCGGGTGCGGGTTGCCGAACGCCCGCGCGATCTCCGTCTTCGTGATCGCGGCGAACACCACCCGCTTCGCCTCGGCAGACGTGATCCCGATCTCCTGCGCCAGATGCCACGCGATCGCCTCGCCCTCGCGGTCGAGGTCGGTCGCGAACCACACCTTGCCGCCGGTAGACATCGCGTCCTTCGCAGCCCGCTTGAGGTCCCGGATCACCTGCTCTTTGCCCGAGAGGATCTCGTAATCGGGCGCAAACCGCTTCTCGAGGTTCACGCCGGGCACGGGCCGCTTCACGCCCTTGGGGTTCTTCGAGGGCAGGTCGCGGACGTGGCCCACCGAGGCGAGCACGACGTAGTCGTCGCCCAGATACTTATTAATGGTCTTGGCCTTGCTCGGGCTCTCCACGATCACCAGATCGCGGCCCTTCGCGTCGCCCGCCCGGTAGGTCTGCTTCTTCCGCCCACCGCCGGAACCCGCCCGCCCGGACGCCTTCTTGGTCGTCTTCTTCGCGGTCTTCTTCTTGGACGACTTCTTCGCCATCAGACTCCAATTCCAGGGCCGAAACCCGCGGGCCCAAGCCGGGTACTAACGCCCGGCGACCACCAGCCAATTCCCGCACCGGCCGATTGTCAAGCCAGACTCCAACCCAACACGCCCGACCGGCACGCCCTCCGATCGGTCCATCGCCCCCGCTGGCATGAGCGGGCGGCCCGTCCCAGACAAACCAAACAAAGTCCGATTTATCCCGCTTCCCGAGGCACCAAACCCCGCTCCCCGCTACGGTTCGACCCATGCCGACTCCCGCCGAGACCCCGCCGATCGAGCAGCCCAAGACGCTCCCCTATGCGGTCAAAGAATTCGTCACCTCGATCGTGATCGCCTTCGCGATGGCGTTCGTCTTTCGCGGGTTTGTCATCGAGGGCTTCGAGATCCCGACCGGCTCGATGGCCCCCACGCTGCTCGGCAAGCACGCCCTGATCCACAACGACGACTCGGGCTACACCTGGACCCACGGCCCGCGCACCGCCGCCCCCGGACCCCAGATCCAGATCGATCAGCTCGAGGACCCCCTCACCCGCACCGCGATGTCGGGCGGCGCATACAAGACCCGCTGGGGCGACCGCCTCTTCGTCCTCAAGTACCACAGGGGCATCTACGAGCCCAAGCGCTGGGACGTCGTCGTCTTCAAGGCCCCCCACGTCCACCAGAACTACATCAAGCGCCTCGTCGGACTCCCCGGAGAGCAGATCGCGTTCGCCGACGGCGACGTCTTCTACCGCCCGGGCCCCGACTCGCGCACCGATGCCGCGGGCATCGAGGCATGGCAAGACTCTGACTGGCAGGTCGCCCGCAAGTCCGAGCGCGTGCAGCGCGTCATGTGGCAACCCGTGTTCGATAGCTCGTACACGCCCGAGGAAGCGGTGACGTACCGCTCGCCGTGGGTCACATCGGGCTCGGGCTGGACGGGCGTCCGCGACGCGCGGACCTACACCTTCGACCGCGCGGGCTCGACCGAGCTTGTCTGGAACCACAGCCAGCGGCCCATCACCGACTTCACCGCCTACAACGCGGGCGGCATCCCACGCCAGCCGTCGTTCCAGTTCCCGGTCTCCGACATCGCGATGTCGCTCGGCTATGAGCCGACCGAGGGTGCCGGTGCCGCCGAAGTGACCGCGAGGCTCTACGCCCGCGGGCATGAATTCCGAGCCATTGTGAGTGCGAGCGAAGCGCGGGTCGAGATGCGTGCCGAGTCGCCCGCGGGCATCGACGGAGCAGAGTCCGACTGGACCACGCTCGACGATGCGGACGGCTCGTTCATCCGCCCGACGGGGATCACCGAGATCGAGTTCTGGCACGTCGATCAGGCGCTCTGGCTCTTCGTCGATGGAGAGCTCGTCGCGGGCGGACCCGAGACGGGCGCGTACGACTCGAACCCGGCCGAGCGCATCGAGATGGTGACCGGCTCGGACTTCACCGAGTTCATGTCCACCACCCGCGAGCAGGGCAAGGACAACTCGATCCTCGCCGATACCTCCTACTACAAGCGTCCCGAGCTGCGCTGGCAGTTCGAGGGCGCGGCCTTCAACCTCCACCGCGTCCGCGTTGATCGCGACATCCACTACCAGATCACGGGTCCGACCATGTCGGGCGGCGGCCAGTTCGCGACCCGAGGCGCGCACCCGGACGACCCCGCGCTGCTCTCGGACGATCACTTCTTCCTCTGCGGCGACAACAGCCCCAACAGCCTCGACGCCCGCGCCTGGGATCAGGAGTATCCGTGGGTCACGAGCGAGATCCACGACGGCGAAGCCCACCCGGGACTCACCCACCGCCACCTCGTCGTCGGACGCGCGTTCGTCGTCTATCTCCCGAGCCCGCGTTTCGGCATCCCGCCCGTCGCCAACACCGGCAACATGCGCTGGGTCTGGTGAACATCCGGATCAGCCCGCCGCCGGCTCCTCGGCCGCATCATCTTCGTCATCCTGACCGGGCAGCGGCGCCGTCAGCTCGACCTTCCCGTCCCGCTTGATCAGACCGCCCTCGTACCCCGCCTCCGCGAGCAGACGCAGCAGCTCGTCGTCATCGATCTCCTCGAGCGGCACCACATCCGCAACCGCCGAGGTCCGCACCAGCCCGAACCCGACCGACCGAGTGCCCGACGCGATCGTGCTCGACACAGTCTCCGGCGGCGTCCCGACCGCGTCATCGACAGGATCAGCGCTCGCCACCCGCGCATCCGGAACCGCCGCTGGCCCGGGCGAACCGGACGGCCGCACCCCCACGATCACTGCGATCCCGCACACCGCGAGCACCGTGACCACGCCGCCCGCGCGGACCGCCTTCCGCCGCCGACGCCGTGCACGCACCGCGCCCTGCAGCTCGCCGAGCATCGCCTCTGACCGCGCCCGCCCCTCGGGTGTCAGTCCCGGTGTCTCGGGTGTCAGTCCAGATCCCTCGGGTGTTTGTCCAGGAGTCACCATCACGAACGCTCCTTGCTCTCAGTCTGCTCCGCCGCCGACCTCAGCCGCGCCAGCACCCGCCGCACGCGCCCCTTGATCGACCCCTCGCTCACGCCCTCGGCATCCGACGCCGCCTTCAGCGACCGCAGCTTCCCGAACCGGATCATGAGCACCGACCGGTCCTCCGCGGGCAGCTTCTCGATCGCCGCCCGCAGCCACTCGATCCGCTCATCGATCGCCCCGACCACCCCGTCGTCCGCCGCCTCCCGCTCCCGCTTCGCTCGGCGTCGATCCGCCCGCAGCCGATCGATCGCCGCCGTGTGCACCACCCGCCGCATCCAGACCGCCAGCTGCGCCTCGCCCGACATGGGCTTGATGCCCTTCGCCGCCCGCAGCATCGCGTCCTGCACCACGTCGAGGCAGAACGCCTCGTCCCGCCGCGTGAGCGACCGCGCCATCCCGTAGCACTCGTCGAACCAGCCGCGGTAGAACGCCTCGAACGCCATCTCGTCGCCCATCGCCACGCCGCGCGTCAGCGCCTCGATCGACCACCCGCGGACCAGATCGCCGCGCACGCGGACAGGGTGCGCTTCCGTGCGCACCCCGCTCGCTCCGTGTTGGTCCAGGTTCTGCGTGATCGCGAGGCCCATGACGAACCGAACTTACCGCAGATTCCCGCTGCCCAGAACCTGCATCTGCACCAGGATCTCACGCACCGCCTCGTGCCCGCGGGCCGTCGCCGCGACGATCAGTTCCGTGTCGCGACCGCTCTCGAGCTCGGCGCCCCGGATCTCGCCCGAGATCGAAGCCACTTCCTTTAGCACCGCCAGAGCCCGGCGGCCCGTGCCCGTGATGCCGTACGCCAGCGTCTCGGTCGCCGAGTTCAGCTCGGCTTCCAGCTCCCGCGCCCGGTCACGCACCAGAAGCAGCTTCCGCTCGAGCGTCTGCAGGCTCACCATCGCCGTGCGGAGCTCGACTTCCTTCCCAAGAAGCTGATCCTCCGACACATAGCCGCCTTTGACCTGCTCCTGCATCTTGTCCAGACGCAGCCGCCCGATCTCCAGCTCCGCCCGCGCCCGCTCGATCTCGCCCTCGAGCACGACGATCTCCTGCCGCACGTTGCTCAGATCCGACTTGATCGCACGCGACTCGTTCGACCGGAAGTTCACCGATCGCTTGGCGCTGCTGAGCAGCGATTCGACCGTGACGATCTGCGCTCCCGTGCCGCGGACAATCAACAGCGACGTCTCAGGGTGATACCGCATCTCGGCACGGTTCTCCTCGTCGCCCAGCTCGATCGCCGCCCGGATCGCGCCCGCGATGTCGTCGATCGCCTGGTCGCCCGACGCGAGCTCCGCCATCGAGAAGATCTCGATCCGCGTCGCGTTCTCGAACGGATCCTGCGGCGCCTCGCGCACCGAGATCGAGTACACGGGCGAGGCCTGCAGGTTCGACTGCAGCTTCTCGAACTCGACCATGTACTGCTTGCCGCTCTTCGCGAACCACACGCCCTGCGTGGGCAGCACGACCTGGATCGCCGTATCGATGCTCACGTTCTGGAGCTCGATCGCGTCCACCGGGTACTGCTTCGCGGCATCGCCCGACCACACGACATTCAGCGGCCCGGAGTCCGAGCCCCGCGTCGCCTTCCGCAGCTCCTCAACGTAGTCCTCGAGCTGCCCGCCACCGAAGCGAACGTCAACAGACTCCCAGCCCGCCGGCTGCGCCTCCGCCCGGCTCGGCAAGAACGCGAGCACGCACAGCACCCCCGCCACCACAAACGGCACGATCGATCTCACAGCGGGCAATCTCACGGAGTTCAGCATGATGTTCGGTCTCCTTTCGCACGGCTCCCACGCCGCGTCAGGACCCAAACGCCACCGACCCGCTCGAGGTGCGCACGATCAAGAAAAATCCGCCGACCACAACAAGCCCCCCGCGTAAGCGGGGGAAAGAGCAAGCCCAACCACACCCAACATCACACCAAAGCCACAACCAGCGCGTGCCACAATCAGCGCGTGCCACTGGCGGCTCGCCCGCCAGTGCGAATCTCCAACCACCCCGAAAGGCACGCCCAAACCACACTGGCAGACAAGCCGCCAGTGCCACCCTCCAAACTCATCCCCGCCCAAGCCGCTCAGCCACCGCACGCCCCACGTACTTCTCACTCCCCGGATCCACCGAGAAATCCTCCGGCACGTCCTCACGCCGATCCAGATCCTTCAGCTGCACCTTGTCCGGCTCGTGCACGATCGCCGCGAACCGCGCGTGCTGCTTCTCCGCGTCCGTCAGCAGCTTCTTGAGGTTCCGCGTCGCCTTGTCCGTCGTCCGCGCGTGCAACGGAGCCACGTCGTACCGCTCGGCCGACCAGGGCCGCGCCTCGCCCTGCTCGTACGCCGCCGACGCCACCCCGCGCCGCGCGTCGGCGCACAGCCGCGTCACCGCGCGATCAAGCTCCGCCGCGATCGACTCGTCCTCGTCCTTCGCCGCGCCGCTGAACACAAACACATCGGGCCGCACGCTCGCCGGCGGTCGGCTTACGGCTTCCATCAGCTCACGCCCCTCGGGCATCAGCCCCTTGTCCTCAAGCAGGAGCGACAGCACAACATCACCCATCGCGAACCCCACCGCGGGCGTCGCGGGCCCGCCGAGCAGCTCGACGAGGTTGTCGTACCGACCACCGCCCGCGACCGCACGCTCACCCTCGGCGATGACCTCGAAGACGGTGCCGGTGTAGTAGGCGAGACCGCGGACGATGGAAGGATTCACCCTCTGCCATTGCCAGAGGTCGACGTTCTTGAACAGTTGATCAAGTCGATGTGATGCATTGCCAACCTTGATGCGAAACTCGTCGTGCAGTTCCTTTGCCTCAGTCTCAGTCAGAGCTTTGAGTGACGCGGGCATCTCTGGATAGGTGATCGCAGTAAAGAACGTGTGCATCCAGTCAGCACCATCTTGTTCAAACCCGAGCTCGATGGCCTGAAGTATGAACTCTTCCCGATTGATCTTGGCACTCTTGTCAGCGAGGAGAAACCACGCCTCAAACTTCGCACGCGGAATGCCACATTGGCGGAACATGTACTCGACTCTTGCCCGATCGTTTCGCTCGATAGTTACGTCGTGACGAGTTAACCCGAGCTCTCGCAACGTATCAACGGCAGTGAAAATGCATGCTGCATCCGCCGCCGCGCGCCCTGCAGGGGACTCGTCATCCCCAATCACATCACAATCAAATTGCAAGAACTCGTTCAGCCGGCCACGCTGCGGACGCTCCGCGCGGAACCGTGATCCGATGTTGAACCAGCGGGTCGGTCGCCGGAGTTGACCCGCCGCCGACGCGAACAGGCGCGAGCCTGTCGGTGTGAACTCGGGACGCAGCGCAAGCGGCGCTCGGCCCTCCTTCTGAACCTCGGCGACCTGCTCCGGGTTCTTCCCGTTGAAGGCCTGGAACAGTTCCCCCAGGATCCCCTCGCCCGACTTCACCGCGTAGAGCTTCGACATTTCGAACGTGGGCCCGTCGATCTGCTCGAAGCCGTGCCGGATCGCGGTGTCCCTCCACGTCTGGGTCAGGTACCGCCGCCGGAGCATGTCCTCCGGGTAGAGATCGCGTGTGCCCTTGGGGGCCTGGAAGCTGGGCTTGGCCATAGTCGGCGATGGTACGAAGCCGACCCGTCCGAGAGCCGACCCGCCCCGCCTCCCGGCATCCGGGGACGCCGATCGGGCGTATTGAGAAGAGACCGATCCACAGTTCCCGGCCGCGTGCGCTGTTTGAGCGTGATGCCCGCCGACCTCGAAAAACACCCTTGAGGCCCCCCGCCGTGCCGATACGCTTCGATCAGATGCCGTTTGGATCACCCAAAAACAAGAACACAAAGAAGCCGCGCCCGGTCCCGGGCAAGAAGCCCCCGATGTGGTCGGGCGTCCTCGCCGCGATGACGACCGCCACCCCGGGCGTCCTGACGCTCGCCGCCCTGATGGCGGTGCTGGTCTTCGGGCAGACACTCGTGACCCACCGCTCGCCCCGCGAGTCTGCCCGCAGGTACACGATGGGCACGCTCACCGAGTCCTGGCTCGACGCGGAGCTCGAGGATGTGATCGAGATCGGTGAGGCCATTCTCGAATTCGCGAGCGTCAGCTGGTCCAACCGTGTCTACACCTACCGCGCCGTGGCGTGGGCCGCCGAAGACCTCGCGGCCGCCGAGACGAACGAGAAGCGTCGGGCCGAGCTGCTCAAGAAGGCCGAGAACGCCTGGCGCGGCATGCTCGACTACCTCGAACGCACCTGGGACACCCCCGACCCGCCGCAGCAGGACTGGCAGCAGGCATACTGGATCGCGTTCCCGCAGCGCGGTCTCGGGATGGAAGCCCAGGCGATGGCGAACTGGCAGCGATCGATCGATCTCGTTCGGGTCGCAGAGGATGCCCAAGGTCAGACCCGCCGCCAGCGCTTCTCCACCCTGACGCACGCGCTCGGCATGATGGGCGACGCCGCGGGCTCTTTGGACGCCCTCGAACAGAGCGTCGTTGAACAGATCCTCCCGAGCCAGGTCGTGCGCCACCTGCGTCACAGGGCCTTCAGCGATCTGCTCGACAATCCAAAGTTCCAGACGATCTACACCCTCATCGCAATCGAGACACGGGGCTCAGAAGAGTTCAACAACTTCGACTCGTTCGCCCGCAGCCGAGTCATCGCGGAAGACTGGGCATTCCTCCGCGACGTCTCGGTCCTGAGCCTGCGGTCCAGCCGCGGCCGGTACGACGAGTTGATTGCCCTTGCTTTTTCACTCGAGCAATCAGGCCCCATCAGCGATCCGAAAGCGCTTGAGATCTTCATCGGACCAGTGGAGAGCGAGATCGTGACCGCGCAGATGGTGTGGGACGAGTTGCACTTCGTTCTGTTCGAGGCGACTCCCGAGCAGTTCCGGCGGCGGCGCTCGCGGGCCGAGCACCGCTACTGGGCGCTCTCCAAGACGGGAAAGGAAGAGCAAGCCCGCGACCAGCTCCGGCGGACGCTCGAGTTTCTGCTCGAGGATGTCGCCAGCGCGGGAGGCATCCCCGGCCCGCAGACGGGCTTCCGCATCGCGGGCATCTACTCGCTGTTGGGCGACGTGGACAGCTCGCTCCGCATGATCGCCCGGGTGGCGGGCCAGCCGGACTTCCCGCGGGCCTGGGCGCTCGCGGCTCCGGAGCTGGAAAACGCCCGGAACGACCCGCGGTGGTCGCGGGCGATCAGCCAAGGGCTGGTTGATTTCTGATCGGGTGGCCGGTTGCGACCCTCGGCCCGACCGGGACGGCTCGGCACCCTACCATCGGCCGCTATGCCGACCATCACCATCAACGGCCAGACCACCGAGTTCACGCCCGGCGAGAAGATCCTGCAGGTCGCGAACCGGATCCAGGAGCCGATCCCGTACTACTGCTACCACGACTCGCTGTCGATCCCGGCGCAGTGCCGGATCTGTCTGGCGGAGATCTGGTCGCCCAACCCGCGGAACGACAACAAGCTCGAGCCGCAGATGGGCGGGAAGCTGCAGCCGACGTGCTCGACAGACGCGGCGGACGGGATGGTCGTCTATACGAAGAGCCCGAAGGCGGTCGCGAACCAGAAGGCCGTCATGGAGTACCTGCTGATCAACCACCCGCTGGACTGCCCGGTGTGCGACCAGGCGGGCGAGTGCGAGCTGCAGGATTACAGCTACAAGTACGGCCGGGGGACGAGCCGCTTCCAGGAGCAGAAGCTCAAGCAGCCCAAGAAGGACCTCGGGCCCAACATCTACATCTACTCGGACCGCTGCATCATGTGCACGCGGTGCGTGCGGTTCGCGCGGGAGATCCCGGAGACCGCGGAGCTGATGATCGACGGGCGCGGCAACCAGAGCCAGATCGACGTCTTCCCGGGCGTCGCGCTCGACAACGAGCTCTCGGCGAACGTGATCGACCTGTGCCCGGTGGGCGCGCTGCTGGACAAGGACTTCCTGTTCGCGCAGCGGGTGTGGTTCCTGAAGAACACGCCCTCGATCGACGGGATCACGGCGTCGGGCGACAACATCTCCATCGAGCACAACGAGGGCAAGATCTACCGCTTCAAGCCCCGCACGAACATGGAGGTCAACACGTGGTGGATCACCGACGAGGTCCGCTACGGCTGGAAGTTCATCCACTCCGACGAGCGGGTCGCTGAGCCCCTGCGTCGCCAGCACGGCGTCTTGGTTGAGGCGGACTGGGCGAAGGCGTACGACCAGGCGATCGAGACGCTGCAGCGCGGGTCGGTCGATCAGGGTAAGCGGCTCGCGGTGGTGATCAGCCCGATGCTGACGTGCGAGGAGGCGTTCGCGCTCGCGTCGGTGGCGCGGATGATCGATGAGAACGCGATCCTCGCGGTCGGTCCGGTGCCCTTCAAGGGCGAGGACAAGCACTTCCCGCCCTCGGCGGACCCGAGCGACCCGAAGGTCTTCAAGATGTACGCGGAGAAGGCGCCGAACGCCCGGGGCGTGCGGCGCGTGCTGCGTGCGGTGACGGGCGCGGAGCCCATCGAGTTCGATCAGTTCCTGTCGAACCACTACGGCGACACCGGCGCAGTCCTGCTGACGGGCAACTACCCGTCGAGCTGGTCCACGAACGAGATCCTCGACGCGCTCGAAGCGCCCGAGGTCGTGCTGATCGACTGCCTCGAGAGCCACCTGTACGAGGTCGCGTCGGTCGTGCTGCCCGCGGCGACGTTCACGGAGAAGGCGGGCACGTTCGAGAACGCGAACGGGCGTCTGCAGGCGTTCGAGCAGGCGATCCCGACCCAGCACGAGTCGAAGTCGGAGGGGCAGATCGCGGCCGACCTGTTGGCGCTGCTCTCGGGCGACGAACTCGACCGGCAGGCGCCGACGGGCGAGAACATCTACGGCGGCGTCTCGATCGTGGACCTGGGTCCGGGTCAGGTGCCCAACGCGACGGACGTAGGCCTGATCCCGCGTGCGAAGCTGTTCAACGCGGCGGACGTGCGGAACGAGATGGCGTCGGCGCATGAGCCGCTGCGGACATTCATCACGGACGTGCACCTGCCGTCGGTGAGCGCGAAGCAGAAGGCGGATGTGGAGTTGGTGGAGCTCTAAGAGGCTCACCCGGCTGGCTCGTTTCTTCTCGAACACCGGATCGTGTGACCTCGCTCCGGGGGTGGTCCTCGGAACCGGCCGAGGCGGCTGCTGCCGCTGCGGTGGACTTGTGTTCCCTCGGTGCTTCGCCGATGAACCGTCCCGTAGAAGGGATGGTTCCGATGGCGGGGCGGGCGTTTACGCTCATTGAGCTTGTGGTGGTGATCGCGATCATCGGGATCGTGGCGCTCTTGGCGATGCCGCGGTTATCGGGGCTTGTGGTCACGTCGAAGTACACCGGCACGCACGCGAAGTTCCGGTCGTTCTCGCAGGCGCTGGATCTCTACTACGGCGACCACATGGCGTACCCGCCGAACGCGGCGATCGCGACGACGCCGCCCGAGCTGGCGGGGTATGTCGCGGGTGATCCGCTCCGGGCGACGCCCGGGATCGGGCGGGCGTGGGACTGGAACGGAGAGGGGACGGGCGTGCTGCTGCACGGGATCAACCTCTCGATCCATACGACGACGGCGGAGGAGCGGGAGGAGATGGAGCGTCGGTTCGATGACGGGGATCCGAGCACCGGGTGGTACCGGAACGAGACGCACTATCTGGTGAAGCCGATGGGCGGGTATTGACGCAGGCAGGGCGGATGGAATCGGTGTTGCCGGCGGGGTGTGGGTGAGTAGGCTGTCGGCTATGAGACTGAAGACTTCCGCCGTTGTTGTGTCGTTCGGGCTGCTTTCTGGTGGTGCGGTCGCCCAAGATCTCGCGATCCTTGGTGCGACGGTGATCCCGGCGAACGGCGGTGAGCCGATCGCGAACGCGATCGTGACGGTCGAGGACGGTCGGATCACGGGGATCGGGCCCGGGGCGGCGATCCCCGAGGGGGCGCCGATCGTGAACGCGACGGGCAAGTTCGTGACGCCCGGGCTTGTTGACACGCACGTGCATCTCTACCAGAGCTCGAGCCTGTACACGCGGCCAGACGCGAGGGATCTGCGGGACGTTCGTTCGTATGAATCGGACCGCGAGCACGTTGTAGCGGGTTTGGATCAGACGTTCCGGCGGTACCTGGCGTCGGGCGTGACGGCCCTGCTCGATGGCGGCGGGCCCATGCAGAGCTTTGATTTCCGCGACGCAGCGCTGGCGGCGGAGGTCTCGCCGCGGGTCGCGGTGGCGGGCCCGATGATCTCGACGATCGAGGGCAGCGCGGCCTTGGCTCTCAACGGTGACATGACGATGCGTCGCGCGGAGACGCCCGAGGCGGCGCGGGCGCTCGTGAAAGAGCTGGCGGTGCAGGCGCCGGATCTGATCACGTTCTGGTACGGGGTGCCCGCGGGGCAGGACCCGGCGAACGCGATCGCCACGATGAAGGCGACGATCGAGGAGGCGGGGGCGGCCAGGATTCGTGTGGCGGTGCACGCGAAGACCTACGAGGACGCGAAGCTGGCGCTGGAAGCCGGCTGCGATCTGCTTGTGCACGGCATCGATGACGCGATCGTTGCGGAGGAGTTTACGGCGCTGCTTGCACAGACCGGTGCGCTGTACACGTCGTCGCTGGGCGGCTCGACAGGAAGTGAACGGATGGCGATGGCGGGCGGCGACCTGAGCGCGTTCGAGGTGCGGATCGCGGACCCGTGGGCGGTCGAGAGCTGGGCGGAAGCGCCGGCCGGGGTCGGGGCGTTGTCGCCCGAGCGGGCGGCGATGCGTCGTGAGCGGGCGGACCGGGCGGGCGCGAACGCGGCGTCGGTCGCGGCGGCGACGGATGCCCTGATTCTCGGGACGGGAGCCGGCAAGCCCGGGGTGCTGCACGGCGTCTCGGTCCATCGGGAGCTTGAGTTGCTGTCTCGTGCGGGGCTCTCGAATGAGCAGATCATCGAGGCGGCGACGGCGAACGCGGCTCGGGCGTTCAGCGCGGAGCCGGAGTTTGGGACGGTGGAGGTCGGGAAGCTCGCGGACCTGCTGATTCTGGATGAGAACCCGCTCGAGGACATCGGGGCGTTCACGAAGATTTATCGCGTGATCAAGGGCGGGGTGGAGCACAAGCCCAATGAGCTGATTGAGGCGTCGCCGGTGTCGGTGGTGAAGGCGGCGATCGCGGCGTTCAACGCGCGCGATGTGGACGCCTACGCGGATCTGCACCATCCGGGTGTGGAGGTGTACTCGTTCAACGATCCCGATGCGGCGGGGACGGACGAGAACCGGCCCGTGATCTCGGGGCAGGACACGCTGCGGTCGGCGTACGCGGGGTACCTGACGCCCGAGTTCCCGTGGACGATCCGGGTGATGAACTCGTTCGCGGACGGGGAGACGGTGGCGATGCACCAGATCCTGACCGCGCCGGGCGAGGAGCCGGTGCGGGCGGTGGTGGTGTACCTGCTGGAGGACGGTCAGATCCGGAAGGTGCGGAACTACTACGGGTCGGCGGGGCCGTTGAAGTCGGGGGACTGACGTCGCCACGTGCCTGGCGGCTCGGTTTAGAAATCGTCGTAGTTGATGTCGTCGTCGGTATCGGGGATGCCGTCTTCACCCATGCTGGAGAGCGTCCAGTTGCCGGCGTCGTCCACGGTGTAGACGTAGGCGTTGCCCCACGCGTCGGTCGTCATGTCGGTCTCCATCGAGAGCGCGTCGAGGTTGGCGGGCGGTGCGCCGTTGTCTTGGATGTACTGATCGATCTCGGCTTCGATGATGGCCATGTCGAAGGCCGCTTCGAAGTGACCGGCTGCGAAGAAGAAGGCGACGACGCCCCCGACGCCGACGAGGGCGACGGTGATGATGGTTGCGATGAAGCCGAGCGAGCCGACGGCACCGATCACGACGCCGGCGATGGCGAGCCCCTTTGGTTCGCGCTTCAGACCGATGATGGACAGGACGAGACCGACGGGGCAGAGGAGGCCGCCGCAGCCCAAGAGCCCCAGCAGTGAGACAATGAAGCCGGCGAGGCCGTACGGGTTGGATTGGGATTGCCCTTCGCTCATGGCGTCAGGGTAGCGGATCGGGCGCGTGAGACGACCCCGCGTGCCGGAGAAGGTCGCGCGGGGCCGCCCGTTGGCGTTGGTTGTGGGGTTGCCCGGTCTCGGTTTATTCGCCGCCTTCGTCTGCGTCGGCTGTTGCACCGGCGACGGCGCGGGCGATGGCGTTGCGGGCCCGCTCGGCGGCGTTGTTGACGGCGCCGAGGGCGCGCTCGCCGACGGAGCGGATGAAGCCCAGGGCTTCGGGCGGGGCGCCGTTGTCGCTCAGGAGCTTGAGGCAGCGGCCGGTGGTGCCGATGACGGCGCGGCGGCCGCGCTCGGCGAGGGCACGGTTTCGCTCGAGTCCCTCGGCGCCGGCTCGGGCGATGCGTCGGTCGCCCGCGCCGTCGGCGTCGAGGCGCTGGATGCGTTCGACGGTGCCCCGGGCGTTGCTGACGATCGCCTGGGAGGCGCGCTGGGCGGCCGAGGTGATGTCCTCGACGCAGCGCTGGACGGGCGGCTGGACCTCGGGGGGCATGGGGCCGTCCTGGGCTGCCGCGGGCGCGGTGATGAGTGAGGCGACGGCGGTGAAAGCGGCCGCCACGATGCTGACCTTGCGTGCATGCATTTCGATCTCCTTGCGTCGGTTGACGTCTTGGCGCACGGACACCGCGAGCGGCCGAGCGGGACCACCCCACGCGGCCACGGCGACGCCGGTGCGCCTCGGGCACAGAGCTGCTGCGACTGATTTGTCCACGCGACCCGGAACTGGGCCGCTCGCCCGTTCAACGGTGCGGCGGATGCGTCATTGCATGAAGTCGGCGACGTTTCCTACGCTCGGTCGATGCTGACCCCTGAACGCGTGATCGAGTTGCTCGAGCTTGAAGAACTGCCCTTCGAGGGCGGGTACTTCCGGGAGACATACCGGGCGGAGGCAGAGATCGGGGCGGGGGCGCTGCCGTTTGCGAGCGAGCGGGCGCGGAACTGCTCGACGCAGATCTATTACCTGCTCACGCGGGAGCAGACGTCGTCGCTGCATGTGGTGCGATCGGACGAGGTGTTTCATCACTACATGGGCGATCCGGTGACGCAGCTGGTCGTCGATGGCGATCGCGCGGAGGTGGTGACACTCGGGTTCGATCTGGAGCGCGGGTGGAAGCCGCAGCATGTGGTGACGGCGGGCGTGTGGCAGGGGGCGGAACTCGGCGAGGGCGACGCGGGGTTTGCGCTGCTCGGGGCGACGGTGTCGCCCGGGTTTGATTGGGAGGACTTTGCGCTGGTGACCACGGAGCAGGCGGCGGAGATGTCGGGGCGCTTCCCTGAGCACGCGGGGTTGATCGGGCGGCTGACGCCGGTCGAGGGGCGGACGCGGGCGTGAACGATTCGATCCGGTACAAGCTGACGCTGGCGTACGACGGGACGGACTTTGCCGGGTGGCAGAAGCAGGAGCCGCCCGATCCGGATGCGTCGCCCGACCCGGTGACGGGGGAGCGTCCGCGGATCAAGCTGCGGACGGTGCAAGAGGTGGTGGAACAAGCCGTGCGCGAGACGGTGCGGGAGCCGGTGACGCTGACGGGGGCGAGCCGGACGGATGCGGGGGTGCACGCGCGGGGGCAGGTGGCGTCGTTTATGACGACGCCCGATCCGGCGCGGGGCGTGGGGTGGCCGCTCGATCGCGGGACGGACGCGCTGGTGCAGGCGCTGAACAGCCGGTTGCCCGATGACGTGTTGTGTCTGATGGCGGAGCCGGTGGCGCTGGAGTTTGATCCGATCTCGGGCGCGAGATCGAAGGAGTACACGTACACGATCCAGTCGGGGCACACACGGCCCTTGTTTGATCGGCGGACGGTGTACCACTGCTACCACGAGCTCGATGTCGCGCGGATGCAGGAGGCGGCGCGGCATCTTGTGGGCGAGCACGACTTCGCGGCGATGGCGCAGGCGAGCCACGGCCGCAAGACGACGGTGCGGACGATCTTCGCGTGCGATGTGGAGGACGAGGGCGAGCGTTCGTTCCCGGGCGAGACCGCCCGGATCGTGAGGATCCGCGTGAGCGGGAGCGGGTTTCTCTACAACATGGTTCGGATCATCGCGGGGACGTTGGTGGAGGTTGGGCGGGGGAAGATGGAGCCAGACGCGATCCCGGGCGTGTTGGAGTCGGGGGACCGGGTGAACGCGGGGCCGACGTTGGCGCCGGAGGGTTTGCGGTTGGAGTGGATCCGATACGACACCGATGATTCTGATCTTCACACATGATCGCGGTCGGATCCGTCGCGAAGCGCGGCGAGCCGAGTTGATCCTGTCTGCGTTTCTTCTCTCTTGCATTTTCAGCGTTGGTGTCCGGTGGCGGCCGTCGTCCATGTGGATGCGGAGCGAGTTTCGGATTGAGCGAGGTGCGGTGGTTTACACGAACCGCGGCGATTCGTTTCATGTCGGACCGATTGTGATTGACTTCGATCCAGGACTCCGTGCACCCGCAGTGTTGCCCGTGTATTACCGGCACGCTAGGCAACAGATCAGCTGGCCCTTGGAGGAATGGAACGCGAGCTTTTACGGATTTGGAGTGATCGCTGCCGTCACATCTCTATGGCTCCGTATTCGTCTCCTTCTGCCGGTACCGGATGACCTACCCCGGTGCGCATCATGCAACTACGTGTTGGCGGGGCTGCAGGCCGAAACGTGCCCGGAGTGCGGAACGGCGTTTGTTTCCACTACGCTGACAGACGCGGATCCATACTGATGCCCGATGCCCGATGCCTTCACCCCTCACCATCCTCCATCTCTCGACGCGTCTGATCCTCGGCGGGAGCCAGGAGAACACGGTGTTGTCGTGCGAGGGGCAGGCGGAGCTGGGGCACGAGGTGCATCTCGGGTTCGGGCCGATCTATGGGCCGGAGGGGACGCTGCTTGATCGGGCGGCGTCGTTCCGGACGGCGGATGGGCGGGAGATCGTGCGGCATGAGATCCCGGATCTGGTGCGGGAGGTGAGCCCGTTCCGTGATGTGAAGTGTCTGAAGCAGCTCAAGCGGCTGATCGAGGAGATCGAGCCGGACGTGATCCACACGCACTCGTCGAAGGCGGGCGTGCTCGGGCGGATGGCGGGATGGAGCTACGCGAAGCAGAAGCGGTGCGCGGTGATCCACACGATTCATGGGCCGCCGTTCCACCGGTTCTTGTCTGCGGCGAAGAACCGGGTGTACATCGAGGCCGAGCGGTTCGCGGCGAAGCGGTGCCATCTGATTCTGTCGGTGGCGGACGCGATGACGGCGCAGTTCCGGGCGCACGGGATCGGCGAGGAGGAGCAGTACCTGACGGTGCGGAGCGGAATGGAGACGGAGAAGTTTCTGCATCCGGAGCCGGGCGAGGATCGGGCCTCGATGCGGTCGAAGCTGGGGTTCACCGATGACGACTTTGTGATCGGGACGGTTGCCCGGCTCGCGGAGCACAAGGGGCACGATGACCTGCTCGATGCGTTGGGTGATGAGCTCCGGGCGCGTCCGTCGTGGAAGCTGCTCTGGGTTGGTGACGGGTGGTGGCGGGATCGGTTGCTCGGGCGTGTGAAGGAGATGGGGCTTTCGGATCGTGTGGTGACGACGGGGCTGGTGGAGCAACACCGGGTCCCTTCGATGATGCGGGCGATGGACGTGCTCGCGCACCCGAGCTACCGCGAGGGGCTGCCGCGGACGGTGCCTCAGGGGCTGCTGTGCGGGGTGTGCCCGGTGGCGAACGATGTCGACGGGACACGGGAGATCTGCCGTGACATGGACACGGGGCGGCTGGTCGCGTGCCAAGACATCGCGGCGCTGCGTGAGGCGGTGGTGTGGCTCTTTGAGCACCCGGACGAGCGGCGTGCGATGATGGAGCGCGGGCGCGACGAGGTGGCGCGGGAGTTCACGGCTGCCCGGATGGTCGAGCGGCTCGAGGAGGTGTACGGGCGTGCGTTGGAGATGGCCGAGCGTGTGCCGCTGCGTCTGGGTGCTGGCCGTAACCATCGGCGGCGTGTGCGGTCGGACTGAGGCGCAGCTGCTTGATCTCGAGGTGCCGCTGGAGCCTTCGCGTGATGACACGCGGGCGGCGACGCGGCTCGCGCTGATTCTCGAGCGCGAGGCGGACGATCTCGATGAACGTGATGCGGGCGCGGCGCTCCGTCGTGTCGCGGCGGCGTGCCTGCGCACCGGAGACGCGCAGGGCGAGTCGGGTTCGGCGATGTGCGTGCTCGGCTCGACAATCGCGGGACGGCGGGCGGTGCTCGATGACGTCTTCACGGAGGCGGATCCGTTTGAGGTTCGGTTTGTGGCGTCGGCGCTGGTGTCGCTGGCGGGCGATGTGGAATCGCTCGATGTGGTGATGGTCGAGCGGCGGCTGCGTGAGGCGCTGGCGACGCTGACGGATTCGGGGCCCGAGCCTCCGGTGTGGCGCGGGTGGGTGGATCAGCGGAACGTGCTGGTCGCGGCGGTCGGCGTCTCCGATCCGGGGCTCGCGGCGCTGGAGGAGCTCTTGGCGCGGGGTGAGCAGCTGCACTCGCTGCGACGCGGTGCGCGGCGGACGCGGGAGCGGCTGGCCCGGGCGGCGGGGCTGCTCGATGAGCCGCCGATCTGGCTTTCAGACGACGCGGTCAAAGCCTTTGAGCAGACGCTCGATGCGGCGTCTGCGGGCGTGATCGATCCGGCGCAGCGGGTGGAGGCGCTCGAACTGCTGGCGTGGCTCGGCGAGCTTGCGGACGCGGCGCGCGGGCTCGATGAGCTTAGCGAGCGCGACTTCGGGCGTGTGGACGTTCGGGCGGCGCGGCGGGCGTTCGATGGGCTGCTGATCGAGTCGGCGGCGACGCCCGAGTTCGGGCGGATCGAGACGCTGGCGGAGGGGCTCACGCTGCTGGATCTCTCGCGGTTTGACTTTGACGATCGCATTCTCGTGCGGCAGCTCCGCGTGGCGTGGCGGCTTTTGCGGCTTGATGCGCTGCGGTCGTCGCGGCGGCTGGTCGCGAAGCTGCCGCGGCTGTTCGAGACGGAGCGTCCGAAGTCGGATCCCGCGGTGATCAGCCTGCTGCTTGATCAGCGCGGGACGCGGCGGGCGATGGATGATCTGCTGGCGCTCAACCGGGTTGTCGCGGACCCGGAGCGGTCGTTCAACCGCAGCCCGCTGGTGCGGCCCGCGTTCGAGGGTCTGGGTGAGCGGCTGCTCGCGCTGGGTCAGCTCATGGACAAGGACGAGCAGGCGGCGGACGACGTGCTGCCCGAGATCGAGCGGCTCGCGCGGGTCGCGGCGGGGTTCGATCGGTCGCCGGGCGAGGCGCTGCTCACGCGGGCAGCGTCGGGCGAGGACACGCCGGAGCTGGATCGGGCGCGGGCGCTGCTCGGGGATCGGGCGGTCGGGGTGCTGGATGAGTTCCGGTCGGTCCGGGCGCGGTGGCTGGCGGCGTGGGGACGGGCGGACGCGCAGGGCGAGCTCGCGACGCTCGATCGGCGGCTGGAGTTGCTTGAGGATCTGGGGCGGCTGATCGAGTCGTTCGCCTGGGCGTCGCCCGATGGACTTGCGCAGGCGTGGCCCGGGTGGGAGCTCTCGGAGCCGGGGTTCAACACGCTGATGACGGGGTTCGAAACCGAACTCTCGCGCGTCGTTGATCGCGTGCTGGGGGGGCGGGGGCGGAGCGAGGTGGATCTCGGCACGATTATCGAGGAGCGGTCGCCCGCGGTGCTGCTCGGTGTGATCGAGCGGCGTCTGGCGGAGCTAACGGATCGGCGTGCGGGGGATGACGCGCCGGACGAGTGGGCGGCGGTGCACGAGATCGGGCTGGGGCCTCCCGATGCGATTTCGGCGTTCGGGGCTTCGGCGCGGGATGAGATCGCGGCTGTGTGCCGTTATGCCGAGGAGCTCGCGCTGCCTCCCGGGCCCCGGGACCGCCTGCAGGACCGGCGGAATATGGAAGCGTTGATCCGTCTCCGGGCGGGGCTCGCGATCGATGACTTGCTCGGGGCGGCCGGGTGGCGATAGCGTGGCGGGCCCGGATCTGAGCGATTCCCCCGAGGAGACCGACCGCATGGCGCTGCACTGGAAGATTCTGATCGGTCTTGTCGCGGGCGTGGTCGTGGGCCTGCTCGTCAACGTGCTGTGGACCGCGGAGACGTGGTCATCGCTCGGGGTGCAGGACGCCGGAGCGTTTCTCGCGAAGGCGACCTTCGCCGAGGGCGAGGTCGATCCGAATGCGGACGCGGGGTTCGTCGCGAACGCGGCGCGGTTCATCCGGGCGCTGAACGCGTTCGTCGGCGACATCTTCCTGCGTGGGCTCCGGTTCATCGCGGTGCCGATCGTGTTGTTCAGCCTGATCGTCGGGGCGGCGTCGCTCGGTGACATCTCGAAGCTGGGACGGATCGGCGGGAAGACGATCGCGCTGTACCTGTGCACGACGGCGGTCTCGATCACGATCGGTCTGGTGCTCGCGAACATCGTGAGCCCCGGGGCGGGCATCCCGGAGGACGTGACTGCGCAGCTCGCTGCGGGCGGCGCGGGGCAGGCGTCGGAGGCGATCGCAAAGGCGGAATCAGCGCCGGACTTCTGGGCGGTGATTTCGGGGATCATCCCGACGAACCCGTTCGATTCGCTGTCGTCGGCGAGCATGCTGCAGGTGGTGTTCACGGGGTTGGCGATCGGTCTCGCGCTGACGATGCTGCCGCGTGAGAAGGCGCAGCCGGTCATCAACTTCTTCGATGCGATGACGGACGTGATCATCAAGATCGTGCACTGGGTACTTCTGATCGCGCCGTACGCGGTGTTCGCGCTGATCGTCTCGGTCATCGCGGACTTCGGGCTGGCGATCCTCGCGTCGCTCGCGAAGTACTCGCTGACGGTGATCGCGGGCCTGCTCGTGATGATCTTCGGTGTGTATCCGGCGATCCTGCGGGCATTCACGCCGATCAAGTACGGGCGGTTCTTCAAGGGGATCGCGCCGGCGCAGCTGCTGGCGTTCAGCTCGTCGAGTTCGGGCGCGACGATGCCGGTGACGATGCAGTGCTGCGAGGAGAACCTCGGGATCTCGGAGGAGGTCACGAGCTTTGTCGTTCCGCTTGGCGCGACGATCAACATGGACGGGACGGCGCTCTATCAGGGCGTCGCGGCGGTGTTCATCGCGGAGCTGCTCGGCAAGGACCTCACGATCGCGCAGCAGCTGACGATCGTCCTCACGGCGACGCTCGCCTCAATCGGGACCGCCGCGGTGCCGTCGGCGGGCATCATCATGCTGATCATCGTGCTGCAGCAGCTGCAGTTCACCGGGGCGGAGATCGCAACGGGGATCGCGGTGATCTTCGGCGTGGACCGGATCCTGGATATGTCGCGGACGGTGTGCAACATCACGGGCGACTGCATGGTCACGAGCGTAGTGGCGGCGGGCGAGAACGCGATCGGGACGCCGAGCAAGGGGGTGCCCGAGCCGGGCGAAGCGCCACCCGAACCGGCCTGACCGGGCCTGGACCGGGCCTGGCCGGGCTCGCGGCAGTACCCGAACAAATTACTCCCGGATCAGGCTTCCACAACCCTGATCCGCGGTCCCTGATCCCCGGTCCCCGGGCAGCCGACCCCTCCTACACTCCCGCCCCATGGGCAAGTCACGCGAGATCAAGGGTCGGATCAAGGCGGTCAAGAACATCCAGCGCATCACGCGCACGATGCAGATGATCGCCACGAGCAAGTTCTCCAAGGCGCAGCAGGCGGCGACCGCCTCGAAGCCGTACACCGAGGGGCTGTTCGACCTGGTCGGACAGCTCGCGGCGGCGGCGGAGGGCATCGACCACCCGCTGCTCTCGGCGAAGTCGTCCTCATCGAACGAGCTGACACTGATCATCACGTCGGACCGCGGTCTTTGTGGCCCCTACAACGCCAACATCATCCGCACGGCGCTCAAGCACCTGCGGGAGTCCGACACGGCTCGGACCGGCCGGGTCGAGCTGGTGGGCAAGAAGGGTGCCGCGGCGCTGAAGTTCAACGGCATCGAGGTCGCCCGGCACCACGACACGGGCGACACGCCCAAGTACGCCAACATCGAGGCGATTGCGCAGGACTACATCGACCGCTTCGGTGCGGGCGAGGTCTCCGCGGTGCGGGTCGTGTACATGAAGTACATCTCGGCGGGACGTCAGCGTCCCGAGATCATGCAGCTGCTTCCCTTCTCGAGCGACCAGCTCGATGAGGCGCAGGCAGCGGATTCGGACGACGCCTCGACGAACGCGCTGTACGAGTTCAGCCCGGAGCCCAAGGAGCTCGTCTCGGAGCTGCTGCCGGCGGCGGTGAAGGCCGTGCTGTTCCAGGCGTTCAACGACGCGGTGGTGTCGGAGCACGTGGGTCGGATGGTCGCGATGAAGGCGGCGACCGACAACGCCGGCAAGATGCGCAAGAGCCTGAGCCGCAAGTACAACCGGGCACGCCAGGCACAGATCACGACGGAACTCACCGAGATCATCTCGGGTGCCGCGGCGCTCGGCTGAGCACTCTGAGAAGTCAGATAC
>JBCDKU010000012.1:0-43602 GCA_038746265.1 Planctomycetota bacterium | reverse complement strand
CGGTGATGCTTCCGTCTTTGAGCGGGACGTTGAAGTCCACACGGACGAGGCAGCGGAGGCCGGCGACGTCGATGTCGGCGATGGTCTTCTTGGGCATGGGAGCAGGATAAGGGACCGGGGACCGGGGATCAGGGACCGGGGGTGAAGATTGCGTAGGAGGGGGAGCGGGGGAGCCCTCATCCCGGCCTTCTCCCAAGGGGAGAAGGAGGGAGGCGAGGCCGCGCGTTGGCGGGCCTTGTTAGTCGTTGTCCTGGATGACCTGTCGGGCTCGGGCTCGGAGGAGGGCACCGCCGTCTTCGGCGACGCGGTCCTTGATGCGGCGGAGGCGGGTGGCGAGGGAGTCGTCGATGAGACGGTCGCCCACTCGGATCTTGATGCCGCCGAGCATGCGGGGATCGACGTAGTCGTGGAGGGCGACCTGGCGGCCCAGCTTCTCGGAGATGCGCTCGCCGACGCGGTCTTTTTCTTCCTGCGACATCCTGGTCGCGGTGAAGACATCGACCTCGACGCGGCCGACGGCCTGCTGCACGCGCTGGTCGTAGGCGGCGGCGATGGCGGGGAGGTGGCCGAGCCGTTCCTTGCGGTTCAGCAGGCGGAGGAACTTCAGCGTGAGGTCCGAGACTTGGTTCTCGAAGATTTTGACGAGGGACTCGTCGCGCTTGGAGGCGGGGACGACGAGCGAGGCGAGGAACTCGTTGAAGGTCGCGTCCTCGCGGGCGAGCTCGATGACGCCCTCGAGTTCCTCGGCGATCTCCTCGACCTTGGAGGCCGACTCGGCGAGCTCGAAGAGGCTCTGGGCGTAGGTGTGGGCGAGTGCGTCGGGCTCGGTCTCGACGAGGGGCATGGCGGTGTCTCCTGAGCGGTCGAGTTAGGCGCCGGCGGTCTCGAGCTGATCGACGGACTCGTCGAGGAGCTTCTTGTGGTCGTCGGCGGAGACCTCGCGCTCGAGGACCTTGCTTGCCATCTGGGTCGCGAGGGCGACGGACTCGGAGTAGATCTCGGTGATGGCTGCCTTCTTGGCGGCCTCGATGTCGCGGCGGGCCTTGTCGCGGAGCTCGGTGAGCTCGCGGTCGGCCTTCGAGCGGAGCTCGGCGGCGAGGTCGGCCTGCTTGGCCTTGGTCTCGTCGATGATGCGCTGGGCTTCGGCGCGGGCCTCGGCGAGGGCCTTCTCGTACTCCTGGAGCGACTCGTTGGCCTGCTCGCGGGCGCGCTCGGCGGCGTTGATCTCGGAGCGGATCTTGGCGGCGCGGGCGTCGAGGCCCTCGGTGATCTTGGGCCAGACCGCGGTCGAGAAGATGGCGATCACGATGCCGAAGACGACGATCGCGATGATCGCGTTGACAACGCCCTGCTGGAGGGTTGGGACGACGCCGGCCTTCTCGTGGTCGCCGCCGTGCCCGCCTTCATCCGCGGCGGCGAGGGCGAGCGGGGTGAGGAGGGTGAAGGCGGTGATGGCGACGGTGGTCGCGGCGGTCTTCATGCGGTCCATCTCTGACCTCCGGTGTGGTCTGAAGGTGAAAGCGCCGCCGCGCGTTTCGGCGCGGCGGCGTGTGTGGTTCTGGTGTCGCTTAGCCGAGGGCGGCGAGGAGGCCGACGACGACGGCGAAGAGGGTCGCGCCTTCGATGAGGGCGGCCGCGAGGATCATGTTGGTGCCGATCGGGCCGGTCGCCTCGGGCTGACGGGCGATGGACTCGAGGGCGGACTTGCCGACCATGCCGATGCCGATGCCGCCGCCGATGACGGCGAGGCCGGCACCGATGGCGCCGAGGCCGCGGAAGAGGCTGTTGCCGGCGGCGGCGATGGCGGCCTGCTCGTCGGCGGTCTGGGCCATGGCGGCGGCCGGGAGGACCACGGCGAGGGCGATGGTGGCGAGGGCGATGTTCTGGAGCTTCATCTCGGTCGATCCTTTCTCGTGCCGGCCTGAGGGTTCAGGAAGGACCGGCGCTTGCTTCTCTCGCGGGGTTCGATCTGCCGGCGGTACGGGTCGCCGACTCCTTTCCCTTGTATCCGCCGGCCCGGGCGTCCCCGCTGGCTCGCCCGCCGGAGTGCGATCTTTGGCGCGGTCTGCGCCGGGTTCTTCTGGTCTTATCCCGCGGTCGCGAGAACGGGCTCATCGGTCGGGCCGGGAGCGGTGAAGTCCTCGTCGTGGGCGTGATCGTGCTCGTCGTCGTGGTGGTGGCTGAGCTGGCCGATAAAGACGGTGGTGAGGAACATGAAGACGAACGCCTGCAGGAAGGCGACGAACAGCTCAAGGAAGTAGATCGCGATCGCGGCGACCATCGAGACGGGCGTGATGGTGATGCCCGTGGCGACTGTCGCGAGTCCCTTGGCGGCGAAGCCGAAGAGGACGGCCATCAGGATGTGGCCCGCGGTCATGTTCGCAAAGAGACGGATGGCCAGCGCGATCGGCTTGATGAAGGTGCCGAGGATCTCGATGGGGATCATCAGGAACCACAGGTACCAGGGCGCGCCGCCCGTGAGGTGCATCAGGAAGCCCTTGGCACCCAGCTCGCGGACGCCCGCGATGTTGATGATGACGCCCGCGATGAGCGCGAGGGCGCCGGTGACGAAGAGGTTCTGCGTCGCGGTGCCGCCGATGATGGCTTCGTGGTTCGCGAGGGCCTCGCGGTCGATGATGTGGTTCAGATCAAGCAGCGGGATCAGCCCGAGCAGGTTGTTGACGAGGATGAAGAAGAAGAGCGTCCAGAGGAAGGGCATGAAGCGATCGGTGCGCTCGTGGAGGAGCGGACGGCAGGTGTTCTCGCGGAGGTAGACCGCGATGACCTCGATCATCTGCGCGAAGCGACTCTTGACGAAGTAGCGCTCGTTGCCCTCGTCCTCGTCGCCCGTGGCGATCTGGTTGGCAACCCAAGGGCCCAGGATGCAGAGGATCAGGCCCGAGAGGACGAGGTTGGCGGTGTTGCCCGACCAGAGCCACCAGCCGTCCACGACCCACCAAGGGTGGTTGACCACGTGATCGACGGGGTTGTCGGCGGCGAGGGTGAGGAGCGACTGGAGCATCATCGGTCGTTCTCTCCGTGGTTCGCCCGCGCGTCCTGGGGGGCGAATTCGAGGCGGTCGGTTTGCTCAAGGGGCCGATCGAAGCTGCGAGCGGCGGTGACGAGCGCGGCGGCCTCGCCCGCGATGGCGGCGAAGCTGGCGGCGAGGAACCCGGACCAGAAGCCGAGGCGGTCCGGGGTGTAGACAACTTGGCACCACATCGCGAGCACGATCGAGACGCCGAGGCGGAAGGCCTGGGTTGCGAGGGCGGTCATGGCCCAGGTGCGGGTGTCGCGGGGGCGGATCAGGACGGCAAGGCCAGTCTGGGCGGCGATGCCGGCGAGGACGCAGCCGAGCCCGAGGAGGACGTTTGCCGGGGCACTGGCGCTGACGGGCCAGACGCTGAGGATTGCGGCGGCGGCGCCGAACGTGGCGGCGATCGCGCACCAGCGTGCGATGCGGCCGGTGGGGTGCAGGGTGAGGTTGGCGTCCTGCTGTCGGGCCATGCTCACGCGCGGTCCTCGGCGGGGTCCTGCGGGGCGTCGCGGGGGGCGAAGCTGCGGGATTTCCCGGTCTTCAAAGGCGTTGCGGCCGGACGGTCCGGGCCGCGAAGGGCACAAGAATAGCGGTGGGTCAGGGGCCCGGCGAGCCTAGGTGGTGGTGGATTTGTCGGGGGGATCTTCGGGGGCGGGGCCGTCGTCCTCGGGCTCGTCGGGGAGGGCCTTGACCTGCGGGTGATCGCGCTTGAACCGGCCGGCGGCGGCGGTGTTCATGGCGCTGGCTTCGCGGACGAAGCGGATGACGCCGCCGACGAGGCCGGAGAGCGCGAGGCCGATGAGAAACCACGGGGCGGTTCCCGCGAGGTAGTCGATCAGGAGGCCGAGTAGTCCGCCGGCGACGGTGACCGCGACGACCTGCAGCGCGAGGGCCCACGCCTGGGCCTGGTCGGTGGTGACGCTGGATGACGGGCGGTGGTCTGCCATCGCGTGGGCGGTGTCAGTTGAGCTTGTCGAAGGCGAAGCGGCGGGCTGCTTTGATGGCGTCCTTGATGTTGGCGGCGGAGCCCGCGCCCTGGGCGGAGTCGGGTCGGCCGCCGCCCTTGCCGCCCATGACGGTGACGGTCTCGCGGACCCAGTCGCCGGCCTTGAGGCCCTTGCCGATGGCGTCCTTGGGGACCTGGGCCATGACCGCGACCTTGCCCTCGGCGTCTTCTGAGAGCAGCATGACGGGCATCTTTGGGACGCGGTCGGTGATGGTCTTGATGGCGGCTTGCAGCGCGCCGCGGTCGCCGCCGGCGTCGATGGTCGAGATGAACGCGGGGTCGGTCGAGCGCTCGGCGGACGCGGCGAGTTCTTTCGCGAGGCCCGCTGCTTGCGCGGCCTTGGCCTTGGCGGCTTCCTTGTCGGCGGCTTTGAGCTTGTCCTGCAGACCCCGGACGCCGCCGCGGATGCGGGCGGCTTTGGCGGCGGGGAGGGTGAGCGATTCGAGGTCGGCGTTGAGCGCCTGGATCTCGGCGCGGAGGGTGTCCTCGTCGAGCTTGGAGGCGATGCGGACGCGGTCGAGCAGTGTGTCGGCCGCGGCGTGGGCGCCGGCGGCGGCGGAACCCGTGACCGCGTTCACGCGGCGGATGCCCTTGGCGACGGCTTCCTCGGCGGTGATCGCGAAGGCCTGGGCTTGGCCCGTGCGTTCGAGGTGGGTGCCGCCGCAGAATTCGATGGAGAGGTCTGCCCACTTCGCGTTGTCGGGGTCTGCGAGGAGGTCATCGACGGCGGCGCCGATCGCGACCACGCGGACGGGGTCGGGATAGGCCTCGCCGAAGACAGCGCGGAGGCCGTTGATCGATTCGGCCTTGTCGAGCGGGGCGGTCTTGGCATCGACGGCGTGGTCGGCGTTGATGCTCTCGATGACGAGGTCCTCGACCTTCGCGAGTTCGTCGGGGCTGACGGACTTGTTGTGGCTGAAGTCGAAACGCAGACGTTCGGGATCGACGAGCGAGCCCTTCTGATCGACGGTGTCTCCGAGGACCTTGCGGAGGCCCAGGTTCAGAAGGTGCGTCGCGGTGTGGTTGGACGCGGTCGCGAGGCGGCGCGGGCGTTCGACGCGGGCGGCGACGGTGTCGCCCACGCGGATCTCGCCCTTGGCGACGATGCCGATGTGGAGGACGTAGCCGCCGAAAGTCTGGGTATCGAGGACGCGGAACTCGCCGCCCCCGAAGTTCGACCCGGCGCTCGCCTCGCGGGTGACGCTGAAGCGCCCGGTGTCGCCCACCTGTCCGCCCATCTCGGCGTAGAAGCTGGTCTCATCGAGGACGACGCCGACGGGCCTTGAGCGGGTGCTCTCGGCGTTCTCGTCGAAGTTGCGGCCGTTCCAGATCGCGCGGACGGTCCCGGAGTGCTCCTTGATCGAGAACTTCGGCGCGTCGAAGGTCTTGTCGATGTTCATCTTCTCGAGCGTGGCGACCGCCTCGGCGTCGAGGACGAGCGAGTCGGCGTCGCCCGAGCCCTTCGCGCCCTGTCGGCTTCGCTCTTTCTGGGCGAGCATCTCGCGCTCGAAGCCCTCGATGTCCACGGCGAGGCCGCGCTCTTCGGCCATGATCGAGGTGAGGTCGATGGGAAAGCCGTAGGTGTCGTAGAGCTTGAAGGCGTCGGGGCCCGCGATGGTCTTGTTGTCGGCGTTCGTCGCGATCTCGTCGAAGAGCTTGATGCCGCGGTCAAGTGTCTTGCCGAAGCTCTCTTCTTCCTCGGCGATCAGATCAAGCACGCGCTTCGGATCGGCGCGCAGCTCGGGGAAGTGGCCGCCCATCGTTTCCATAACGGTGGGGATGATCTCGGTGAAGAAGCCGGCGGGAGCGCCGAGGTTCTGGCGGCCGAATCGGACTGCTCGGCGGAGGATGCGGCGGAGGACGTAGCCGCGGCCCTCGTTGCTCGGGACCGCGCCGTCGGCGATCGAGAAGGTCAGCGTGCGGGCGTGATCTGCGAGGACGCGGTAGGCGGTGTCGATGCCGTCGGTGTCCGCCGCGCCGAACTTGCCGGAGTATGGACGCGACTTGGTGACGCCCGCGATGCGGTCGAAGAGCGGCGAGAAGAGGTCGGTGTCGTAGTTGCTGACGGGCTTGCCCGCTTCGAGCCCTTTGAGGACCGAGACGAGTCGTTCGAGACCCATGCCCGTATCGACGTGCTTGGCGGGCAGGGCGCGGAGGTCGCCCGAGGGCTGGCGGTCGTACTGGATGAAGACGAGGTTCCAGCACTCGATGACGTTCTCATCGTCCATGTTGACGAGCTTGGACGCGTCGCGGCCGCCGATGCGGTCGAAGTGGATCTCGGAGCACGGACCGCAGGGGCCGGTATCACCCATCTCCCAGAAGTTGTCCTTGAACGAGCCCGGCAGGACGCGCGACTCGGGGAGGTAGCGGAGCCAGAGTTCTTTGGCTTCGAGGTCGGCTTCCATCTCGCGCTGGCGGTCGCCCCCGAAGTAGGTCGCGTACAGGCGGTCCTCGGGGATGCCGTAGACCTTGGTGAGCAGCTCCCACGCCCAGTCGATGGCTTCTTTCTTGAAGTAGTCACCAAAGGACCAGTTGCCGAGCATCTCGAAGAAGGTGTGGTGGTAGCCGTCCTTGCCGACATCGTCGAGATCGTTGTGCTTGCCCCCGGCGCGGATGCACTTCTGGCTGTTGGCGGCTCGCTTCAGGCCGGCGAGCGGGCTGGTGGGCGCGACGTTGCCGAGGAAGACCGGCTTGTATTGGTTCATGCCCGCGTTGGTGAACAGCAGCGTCGGGTCGTCGTGCGGCACGACGGGCGAGGACGGGACGAAGTCGTGCCCGCGGTCCTTAAAGAACTGGATGAAGCGCTGGCGGACCTCGTCGGCTCGGACGGCGGTCGATGTGGTGGGGGCGGGGGGCATGCCGGCGGTCTCCGTTGCGAGCTGTCCCGCGTGCGTGTCCGCGTGCGGGGTCGGGCGTGCGGGCGGGTGGCGTGGGGCGTAGTCTGCGGCGATGATAAGCCGCCGGACTGCCGTTCTCGTTCTTGCCTCGCTTGCCGCTGTGTTCTGCGGCGTTTCGCACGCTCAGACGGCCGGGCGCGTGGCCGTGAAGGAGGCGCCGCCGTTCGCGTACAAGACGTCCGACGGCTCGTGGACGGGTGTGAGCGTCGAGCTGTGGAATCAGGTTGCTGCCTCGCTCGGGATCGAGAGCGAGTTTGTCGAACTGACCAACGAGGAGCTGCTCGTGGGCGTTGCGGAGGGCGAGTACGTCGCGGGCGTCGCGGCGCTGACGGTGACGCCCGAGCGGGAGGCCGAGATCGATTTCACGCACGCGTTCTACACGAGCGGTCTTGGGATCGCAGTGCCGGCGGACGCGGGACGCCTCTCGTTTCTGCGGGCGATGGAGAGCCTGATCTCGCCGGCGTTTCTCAGCGCGATCGCGGGCCTGACGGTGCTGCTGCTCGTGATCGGCTTTGTGATGTGGCTCGCGGAGCGGAAGCACAACCCGGAGCAGTTCGGCGGCAAGGGTGTCGAGGGGCTGGCGAACGGATTCTGGTTCAGCGCCGTGACGATGACGACGGTGGGGTACGGGGATAAGTCGCCCGTCTCGCTGCCCGGCCGGCTCGTGGCGCTGGTTTGGATGTTTGCCTCGATCATCGTGATCTCGTTCTTCACGGGCGCGATCGCGTCGGCTTTCACGGCGAGCCAGCTGACCGGCGGCGTGCGCGGCCCCGAGGACCTGTCGGGCTCGGTCGTCGGCGCGGTGCGGAACACCGTGGGCGCGACGCGGCTGAGCTCGCGCTCGGTGCGGGCGACGATGTTTGATTCGGTCGAGGACGGGCTCGCGGCGGTGGCGGCGGGCGAGCTGGATGCGTTTGTGCACGACGCGCCGCTGCTGCGGTACGAGGTCGCGACGGGCAAGGCGCGGGGCATCCGCGTGCTCGAGGCGACCTTCGATCGGCAGGCGTACGCGATCGCGCTCCCGCCCGATGATCCCCGGCGGGAGCGGGTCAACGTCGAGCTCCTTGAAGCGATCAATTCGGACGATTGGAACGATCTGGTGGACCGGTACCTCTCGGGCGGCTGAGCACGATGGCGAAGAAGACATCCAAGAAGACCGCGAAGAAGAAGGTTTCGAAGAAGAAGCCGAAGAAGGCGTCGGCGTCGGGCGGCGGAGACGGCTTCGATGAGGTCCTCCCGGAGCTGCCGCCGCACGATCCGCCGGTGCCGCTCGAATCCCTTGTGGGTCAGGAGCAGGCGATCGCGATGCTGCGGGCGTCGATCGATTCGGGGCGGCTGCACCACGGCTGGATCTTTCACGGGCCTTGGGGCGTGGGGAAGTTCACGGCGGCGCTGGCGTTCGCGGCGATCCTGCTCGATCCGACGTCGGAATCGGATCTGTCGGGTGTGGTGAACCCGGATCCCGAGAGCCGCGTGCAGGAACTGCTGCGGACGGCGTCGCACCCGGACCTGCACATCGTGCGGAAGGAGCTGGCGCGGTTCAGTGATGACGCGAAGGTTCGCAACCAGAAGATGACGACGATCGCGAAGGACGTCATCGACAAGCGGCTGGTGCTGCCGTCGCAATTGGCGGCGACGGTCACGCCCGGCGGGCTGGTGAGCAAGGTCTTCATCGTGGACGAGGCAGAGCTGATCGATCCGACGGTGTCGAACACGCTGCTGAAGACGCTCGAGGAGCCGCCCGCGGGGACAGTGATCATTCTGGTGACATCGAGCGAGGACCGGCTGCTGCCGACGATCCGCAGCCGCTGCCAGCGTGTGGCGTTCGCGCCGCTGTCGGACTCGGACCTGCGGTCGTGGGCGGACGGGCGGAAGCTCGATGCTGCAAAGGATTGGGATCGGCTCGCCATGCTTGCGGCGGGATCGCCCGGTCGGCTGCTCGATGCGATCGAGACGGGCGTGGCGGCGTGGCCCGGCGAGCTCGATACGGGGCTCTCGGCAGCCGACGCGGGCCGATTTGATCCGTTGCTCGGGCCCAAGATGGCGGAGCTTGTTGATCGCTGGGCCGCGGCTCGGGTCGAGGCCGAGCCGAGCCGCGGCAAGGACGCGATGAACCGGCAGGCGGCGTCGCGCATGCTGGGGTTCGTGGCAGAGCGTGCGCGGCTTCGGCTCGGTGTCGCGGGCGACATCGCGGTCAAGCAGATCGACGCGGTGCAGGCAGCGGAGAGCCGCATCAGGCGGAACCTGCAGATGCCGGTTGTGTTTGATGCGCTCGTGGCGGAGCTCGCCGCGGCGGCGGAGTAGCTCGGTCAGGCCTGGATGCTGATCGGGGTGTGACCGCCCGGCTTGCCGTAGCCGCCGACTTGCGGAGCGCGGGGCGTGACGACGGTGGGGGCCGGGGACTTCTCATCGGCCGCGGGCTGCTTGCTGGCGCTGGCGTTCTCGTTCGTGATCTGCTCGAGCAGCATGACCCAGGTCTCGCGCTCGTACTCGAGCAGCTCGATGATCTTCGCAAGCCCTTCGCGGTCGCGGCGGATGCTCGCCTGCGCGAGCTCCTTGTACATGAACAGGTAGAGGCCACGCACACGCTCGGCGAGCTCGGGGTCGGCGTCGGAGTTGATGGTCTTGACGAGCTCGATCACGATCTCGCGGGCCTGGTTGAAGCCCTCGAAGCTCTTCTCGAAGTCGTTGGTCCCCAGCGCGGCGTCTGCCTGGCGGCAGAACTTGAGCGCGCCGTCGAGCAGGAGCAGCCGAAGCTGTTCCGGCGGAGCGGAGAGGACCTTGGTCCGGAGATACGCGTTGGTCTGTGTCGTCTCTGCCATCTGGAGGGGGGTATCGGCCCCCGGGGCCGGTGACTTCACTTGATCCTTGGAACGGTTGCCAGTCATCCGAGACCGGCGAGCGAGGCGAGGGCGGACTGCTGGCCCTGGATGTCGGCGAGCGAGCGTTCGAGGGCGATGAACTGGCGCTCCAGACGCTCGCGTTCGCGGTCGAGGTTGCCCTGCAGACGCACGATGCGGTCCTGCTGCAGCGTCACGCGGCTGTCGAGCGTCTCGCCCTCGCGCGTCAGGATGCCGTCCACCGTGTCCACGTAGCGGGACAGCTCTTCCTCGAGGAACGGGATGATGCCCAGCTCGGTGAACTGCGTCCGCGCCGTCGGGTCATCGACGGTGATCTCGACGTCGTCGGTCGAGAAATCGAGCACGCCGCCGTCGGGGTCGATGGTGCGGCGGGTGAACAGGTCCTCGACCGCTTCGGGGTTCTCCTCGAGGGCCTCGCGGAACTGGTCGCGGTCGAAGCTCAGACGGCCGCCCTCGCCCACGGTGATGCCGACCTCGGGCAGGCGGTCGAACCCGGTCGTGAAGCCCTGCGGGTTGCCGTTGACGGCGTCGAAGAGCGTGTTGCGGAGCGAGATGATCGTGGACTTGCCGAGCAGCGGGCCCCGCTCGTTGGTCTCCTCGACGAAGCGGGTCTGCCGCTCGATGCGGTCGAGGACGTTGTTGAACGCGCTGACAAAGTCGGCGATGTCGTCCTCGACTTCGGAGGTGTTCTGGCTGACGGTCAGCGTGACGGGCTCGTCGCTGGTCGCTCGCAGGTCGATCGAGACGCCCTGGAAGACGCCGTCGAGCGTGTTCGAGCTCGACGTCAGCAGCACGGCGCTCTCAGTCGAGTTCGATCCGAAGAACACGCGGGCGTCCTCACCCTCGTCGAGTGTCGAGAGCTCGAGATCGAATCCGTTGGTATCGAAGACGTAGCGGCCGTCGCGTCCCGCCTCGTTGGAGATGAAGCTCAGGCGGAAGGGCCGCGCGGAGCTGCCGTCGTCGATAACCGAGACACCAACCGGCGAGTTCTCGTCGAGGTTGATCTTGTCCACGACGTCGTCGAGTGTGTCGGAGGCGTCGAACTCGACGGTGACTTCGAACGTGCCGTCGATGGTGTTGGATGTGTCGGGGTCCGCGGCCTCGCCCTCGATCCGCAGGTCGGCCGCGGGCGAGCCCGAGGTGTCGCTGACACGCAGGGCGACGTTGCCGCCCGTGGAGTCGGTGAGGAGGATGCCGTCGCCGTTGGCGTTGATCGAGGCGGTGACGGTGTTGCCGCTGAACGCCGAGTTGATCCGATCGATCACGTCCTGGATCGTGGTGTCGTCCTCGGTGATGTTGATCGTGGCGGTCTCGCCGAGCCCGTTTCGGATCTCGAAGCTGCCGGTGCTGACGCCGCTGTCGTTGTTGAGCTCCGATAGCAGCGTGGACTCACCGATGTACTGCAGCTGCAGGCTGGAACCGCGGAAGGTCGCGTTGCCGACGCCCGCGCCGGTCGTCTCGATGCCGAGGCTCTCCGCGGTGTTGAAGCCGGCGGTGCCCGCGACGACGATCTCGCCCGCGCCGCTGGTGTTGTCAGTGACGAGCAGCCCCGTTCCAGCGTCGTTGAGGCCGACCGTGATGCCGTTCCCTGCGGTTTCTAGCTGCGAATTGATCGAGGAGATCACTTCCTCGAGCGTGGTCAGGCTGCTGAGGCCCGTGACGAAGCTCGAGGTGCCGTCGCGATCGGTAAACGTGATGAAACCGCTTCCCGCGATCCCGTTGCCGCCGTTGAGGTTCTTGGCGAGCCGCGTCGAGAGGCCCGCGAGGATGCGGTCGCCCGAGAGCGAGCCGGCGCTCGAGACGCCGTCGATGCCGAGGCCCTCGGCGGCCTGGCTCGCGCCGGCCGACGCGATCGAGGTGATGGTCACGCCGCCGCCGGTCGAGAACTCGAGCGCACCCGTCTCGATGTTGGCGCTGAGCGTGACGTCCACGCCGACGCCGTCCACCTCGGCGGCCGCGGCCTCGAAGCGGGCGATGACGCCCGCGATATCCGTGACGGGGCCTTCCTGTTCGACGGGGGCGCCGTCGTCATCGTCCTCGTAGATCGAGCCGAGGTTGACCTCGATCTCGCGGGTCGTACCACCGTCATCGACGGTGACGATGAAGTCGGGCGAGGTCGCGCCGCCGACATCGATGGTGTCGTCGAGGAGGATCCCGAGCCCGTCGTTGAGCTCGCCGAGCGACGTGATAGAGCTGAGACCGAAGACGGTGGCGCTCTCGAGCGTGTCCACGGCCGCGATGACGTCGCCGTTCACGTCGGGCGTGAACCCGAGGCTCTCGACGACCTCGCGGGAGCCGGTGTTCGAGATCCGGTCCACGTTGCTGAAGACGATCCTGCCGTCGGAGACACTCGCGACGGTGTCGATGCTCGCCTCGTTCACGGCGTCGAGGATGTCCTGGACCGTCGCCGCCCGGGAGAGGTCGATGGTGGCGGTGTCGCCGTCGTCGTCGGTGATGTCGATCGAGCCGCGGGTGAAGCCCTCGCCGTCGTTGAAGAGCGAGAGCGAGACGTCGCGCTCGAGGCGGGCTTTCTCGGACTCAAAGGTGAACGAGGTCGCGCCGAGCGGGCTGCTGTCGCGGTCGGCAAAGCCTCGAGAGAGCTGCTGCCTCGTCGTGACGAGGCGATCGACGATGAACGTTGAGGTGGTCTCCTGCGCGAAGCTGGAGGCGGTCGCGGTGAGGACGTCGGTGTTGGTCGAGCTGGCGCTCTTGGCGGCGAACGAGGAGTTGACGCGGAACGCGCCGGCGGTGGATCGGAGAGCGCTGAGCGAGGAGGTGATGTCGAGCAGGGCCGCCTGCTCGGTCTGGAGCCCGATGAGGCGGTTCTGGGCCAGCCGCGAGGGCCCTGAGGCGGCCTGGATCAGCTGATCGATCAGGTTCTGGGTGTCGAGGCCGCTGATGAGCCCGCTGCTCGAAATCGTGCCCATGGGCGAATCTCCGGTTCGCGCGCACCCTTCGCCGGGCGCGGACGTACCCGATGTATCGGCTCGTCGGGCCCAGCCCTTGTCGGCGGGGCGCACGGGATCGGGATTTGGCCCAACGTCCGCGCTGTTCCTGCGCCGGCTGGGGGGGACCGGAGCCGCTTCGGGGGGCCGTCTGGTTGCGGGTTCCGCGGGCCGGGGGCCGATGTGGATCGCGGGGCAGCGGTCGCGAACGATCGCGTGTCCGCGACAGGGAGGTCCGTGTGGGTCAGGAATCCGAGGTGAAACCACGTTCGAGCACCGACGCGCCGCTCGCGCCCGCGGTCTGCCGGTACGCCGTGCTGGGGCTTGGGCCGCTCGGGACGGTCGTCGCGGCGTGGGGCGTGGTGCAGTCGCTGAAAGCGTCACCGCCGACGTGGGTGGTGTTCGCGCTCGCGGTCGTGGGGGTGGTCGCGGGGCTGTTCGCGGTCCCGTTCGGACGCGGCAGGCACCGCGATGGCTTCGGGCTGGGTGTGCTCAATATCGCGGGCGTGTTCGTCGCGGTCGGGCTGTTCGGCTGGCTCGACGCCCGGGAGAACTTCGGCTCGCGCACGCTCGCGAACGCCTGGGGCGGCGCGCAGGCCGCGATCGGGTTCGGGCTCGTCTCGGTCGCCGTGGTCGCGGTGCTCAGCCGAGCGAACCAGCTGGGCCGGTCGTGGGGCAGGCTCGCAGTGGGTGTCGGCCTGCTCGTCGCGAGCGGCGGGGCGTTCGTTGTCGCGCAGCGGTTTGATTACTTCGGGCTCACCAGCGGCGGCGAGGACCTCGCCGAGGCGTTCAAGATCTTCGCGCTGCTCGTCATCGGGCTTGTCGCGATCGCGGTGCTCGCGGCCTCGACGCACCTGATCATCTCAGCCTTCGAGACGGGCCACCTGCGGACGTCGGGCCCGGTGCCCGGGCAGGACGCGGGGGCTGATTCCGCGGCTGAAACCGGCCCTGCCGGAAACCCAACAACCACGTCATGACCACGATGTTCCTGACGTCCGTCCTGATGGCGGTATCGCTCGTGCTCGGCGGGCTCGTCGCGTTCCTGCTGCTACGGCGGCCGAAGAAGGCGGACGCCCCGATGGAGATCCGCGTCCAGACGATCACCGAGCGTGTGCGGGCCGTCGGCAAGCTCGTTGGGCTCGAGGTCTCGGCGAAGGAGATCGCGACGGTGAAGCACGGGTGGTCGTGGCTGCCGCCGCTGCTGCTCACCGAGGCACGGCTCGCGATGATCTTCCAGTTCGAGAAGCAGTACCACGTCGATCTCTCGGCGCTCGCGGCGAGCGACATCGAGCGCGACGACGAGGGCCGCGTGACGATCACCATGCCGGCGATCGAGGGTCAACTCCGACTGGTTGACGTCAAGCCATACGACATCCAGCAGGGCAAGGTGCTCGGGCTGGTCGATGTGATCCAGATGACGGCCGAGCGCCAGACGGCGTTGATGGCAGAAGCACAGAAGCAGGCGGCCGGGCTGTTTGACCGCGCGGATTCCCGCTACCGGACGCAGGCGGCCGAGGCGATCGAGAAGCAGATCCGCCAGCTGCTGGAGCATCTGGACATCGAGTGCGAGGTCCGCTGGCGCGCGAATGCCGAGCGCTCGGAGCCGCACCGGATGGCGGAGTTCATCGCGGCCGAAGAGACGGTCGCCGCGGAGTAGCGCCGCTCAGAGCAGGTACTCGAGCTCGACCTCGTGGCGGATCTGGATGCCGTCGAGGCCCTCGTCCGGGATCTCGGGCTTGAGGTGGCGGTTGGCCGTCACCGCGTGACGGTGCAGGGCGCACAGGTCGAAATCCCGCCGCTGGTAGAACCGCAGGGCCGGGGTGTTGTCGTTGGTGGTCACGCACCAGAGCCGCGAGCAGCCGCGCTGGCGGGCCTCCTGGCGGACCGCGGCGAGCAGGCACGACCCGATGCCGCCCGAGCCCTTGAGCGAGTTGTGCGTCACGATCTCGCACTGATCGCCCTCGATGTTGTAGAGGATCACGCCGACCGGCTCGTCGCCCTTGAAGGCGGCGAAGCCCGGGAGCGTCATCGCGTCCACCGCGCGGCCCCGCGTGAGCACCCGCTCGCTCGCCCAGTAGCGGCGGAGCGTCGAGCGGATCCACTCCCGATCCTCGTTCGTCGTGCGGCGGACATCGAACCCCGCGCCGGCGGGGACGACGTCGATCGCGGCGTCGATCGGATCGTTCGCTGTGGTCATGCACGCCTCCGTCGGGGTCGGTCGGTGAATCAGCTTCATACTACCAGAATCCCGGAGCGCCCCGCAGCGCTCCGGGATTTCGACGTCGCGGCCCGTCTGGCTCAACTTCTTCTATAGTCCGAGGCGTGCTGAACCCCACGACCGAGCTTCTGAGACCCGAGATCGGCGAGATGATCGCCGCCGGCGAGTACCGCGAGCTGCGGGAATCGCTCCGCGTGCTCGACCCGGCCGACGTCGCGGACCTCATCGACGATCTGCTCGAAGAGCTCGGCCCGGACGAGGCCGCCGTCGCGTTCCGGGTGCTCCCCCGGGCCGAGATGGCCGATACCTTCGCCCATCTCGATCAGGAGGAGCAGGAGCAGCTGATCGCCCACCTAGGCGACGAGCGGGCGGTCCGGGTCGTGGAATCGCTTGAGCCCGACGACCGCGCGAGGCTGCTCGATGAGCTGCCGCTCGAGGTCACCCAGCGGATCCTGCGGTCGCTCGATCCCAAGTCCCGCCGCGAGACGCAGGCGATCCTGGGCTATCCCGCTGAGTCGGTCGGTCGCCTGATGACGCCCGACTACGTCAAAGTGGGCGTGACCTTCACGGCCGCCCAGTCGCTCGAGCACATCCGCCGGTACGGGCAGGACGCCGAGACGGTGCACTGGGTGTACGTCGTCGATGCCGACGGGCGGCTCGTGGACGACCTGCACATCCGCAAGATCCTGCTCGCCGACCCCGAGCAGACGATCGACGACATCCGCGACCGGCGCTACCTCGCGCTCGAGGCGACCGACGACCGCGAGGAAGCGGTGCGGGTGATGAACCGCTACGACCGGACCGCGCTGCCGGTCGTCGATTCGCTGGGACTGCTCGTTGGCATCGTGACTATCGACGACGTCGCGGACGTGGCCGAGATCGAAGCCACCGAGGACATCCACAAGCTGGGCGGCATGGAGACCCTCAAGGGTCCGTACCTCTCGACGAGGTTCCTCGAGGCGCTCCGCAAGCGCGGCGGCTGGCTCGCGGGCCTGTTCGTGCTGCAGCTTGCGACGATCGCGGTGATGGGTATCTTCGACGAGCAGCTCTCGAAAGCGGCGTTCCTCGCGGTCTTCGTGCCGCTGATCATCTCCTCGGGCGGCAACACGGGCACGCAGGCCGCGAGCATGCTGGTGCGCGCGCTCGCGCTCGAAGAGGTCACCCCGGGCGACTGGGTGCGCGTGGTCTGGCTCGAGCTCAAGACGGGGCTGGTCCTCGGATCGGTCCTGGGCGTCCTGGGCGTGCTGGCCGTGATGCTCGCGGAGGTCGTGGGGCTTGTCTCGATCGACGGGACCACCGCGATCACCGTCGGCATCGTTGTGGGTACGGCCGTGGTCGGCATCGTGATCTGGGGCACACTCGCGGGATCGCTGCTCCCGCTGGTGCTTCAACGGCTCAACCTCGACCCGGCAACCAGCTCCAGCCCGCTCGTCGCGACGATCATGGACGTCAGCGGGCTGACGATCTACTTCGCGGTGGCGCTGGTGGTGCTCAACGAGCTTTTCAAGCAGGCACCGCCCGTCGTGTAGCTCAGTTCCGCTCGAGCGACCACGGCAGCATTTTGCTCGCGTGCCAGGTCATCTTGACGGGGTCGTACTCCTCGAAGCTCGCGGCGTGACCATCAAAGAAGTAGATGTTGCTCGACCCGCCGTGCGGCACGAGTTCGCCCTCGAAGAAGACGCATGGCTGCGTCGCGTCGTCCTGGTCCGCGTCGGGCAGCCGGTCGGTCACCGTGCCGTAGGGCTCGATGTAGAGACCCGGGAAGTTGCAGTCGCCGCCCATTACGAACTCGCTGGAAAAGATGATGTTGCGCTGGTTCACCGAGGTGTACTCGCGTCTGAACTCGGCGCGGGCCCAGCGGGCGGCGATGAAGTAGGCGAAGGGCGCTTCCTCGGCGTCGCGGGCGGGGTCCTGGTAGAGCTCGCGGGTGTTGAAGTAGGGAAAGAGCAGCTCGGTCCACGCCTTGCCCGGCGCGTCGCCGCCGACGCCGTCGCCCTGCCCGTCCCATGTCTGCCAGCCCGACCAGTGGGGGTACCAGCCCTTGTTGGACGAGGAGTACAGGTCCGCACCCTGCGCGATCGAGCGGACGTTGGCCATGCACGCCGTCTGCCGGGCGGCCTCGCGGACGGTCTTGAGCGCCGGCAGCAGGATCGAGATCAGGAGCGCGATGATCGAGATCACGACGAGCAGTTCGAGCAGCGTGAACGCTCGTGAGGCGGATCTGGTGCGTGCCATCTCGTGTGTCTCCTGTCGAAGCTTCGGCGGTCTTCGTCTAGACCTATCGGCAGGCTACCGGCGACGGCTTCGCCAATGACGCGAAATCCCCGCCGGGGGCGGGGACTTCACGCGATCATCATGATGTCGGGCCGCTGGTTGCCGTTCAGACGCCCGCGGTCTGCGCCTGGCCTGTGAGGCGGACGCTCGCCTCGCGGCGGCTGGCCTTGGGCTTGGACGCCTCGGATTCGCGTGCGGCCTGCTCGGCGGCGACGAACTCCTCGCCGAAGCGGAAGAGCCGGAAGCTGTTGCCGAGCACGAACACGTCGCCCGCGAAGTGGAACAGGGCGGCGAAGAAGACGGCCTGCGTCGCGTCACCCAAGTTGCCCGTCGCGGCGAGCGCGAGGCCCACGATCGCGATCAGGATCGACATCGCGATGTTCTGCGAGATGATCACGCGCGTCTTGCGGGCCAGCTGGATAAGGAAGGGCAGGCGGTTGAGGTCGTCGGTCATCAGCGCGACGCCCGCGGAGTTGGCGGCGATGTCCGAGCCCGAGAGGCCCATCGCGACGCCTACCTCGGCCTCGGCGAGGGCCGGGCCGTCATTGATGCCGTCGCCGACCATCATCGTCTTGTAGCCCGTGCGGACGAGCTCGCGGATCTGCTCGTGCTTCTCCTCGGGGAGGCACTCGGCCTCGATCCGGTCCGCAGCGACCGCGACGCCGACGCGCTTCGCGACGCTCAGGCGGTCACCGGTGAAGATCGAGATCGAACGAACGCCGAGGCCGCGGAGCTTCTCGAGGACGGACTTGGACTCAGCCCGGATCTTGTCTTCGAGGCCCACAGCGCCGAGGTAGCGGCCGTCGAGGACGACGTGCACACCCGACATGCCCTCGATGCGCTTCTCGACGGTCTCGATCTGCTCGATCGCGTGCGGGGTGATCTCGCGGACCCAGGCGCCGCGGCCGGCGTGGATCTCACCGATCGTGGTGTTGGACTTCACGCCGCGGCCGTGCAGCTCCTCGGTTGCGCCGTTGCCGTCCACGACGATGCGGGCTTGCTCGGCTGTGCGGAGGATCGACTGCGCGAGCGGGTGGTTGGATCCCTGCTCGCCGAAGGCGGCGGCGCGGAGCAGCTCGGCACCCTCGACGCCGTCGGCAGGAGCGAGCCGCGAGACCTCGAAGCGGCCCGTGGTCAGCGTGCCGGTCTTGTCGAGCACGACGGCGTCGATGCCCGCGGCGGACTCGAGGTAGTCGGTCCGCTTGATCAGGATGCCCAGACGCGCGGCCGCGGCGAACGCCGCGACCATCGCCGACGGGCTGGCGAGCAGCAGGGCCGACGGGCAGACCACGACGAGGACCGTCACGGCCATGAGCGCGGCTTCGGACGTGCCCTTGTCGCGGTTCAGGTAGAGCACCAAGGCCGCGATGATGAGCGCGACCGGCACGAAGAACCGGGCGACCTGCTCGGCGATGAGCTGCCGCGGGCTCTTGGTCGATTCGGCCTCGCGGATGAGCTGCGTGACCTTGCCGATCGTGGTGTCCTCGCCCACGAGCGTGACGCGGATATCGATCGAGCCCGTCAGGTTGGTCGTGCCCGCGAAGACATCGGTGCCGTCGGTGGCCTCGATCGGCAGCGCCTCACCCGTCAGCGAGGCCTGGTTGATCGTGGTGCGGCCCGAGACGATCGTGCCGTCCACCGGCAGGTTCTCGCCCGGCCGGACGCGGACGATCTGGCCCACCTCGACGGCGTTAATACCGATCGTCCGCTCGGTGCCGTCGGCGTCCACGACGCGGGCGGTGTCGGGCGTGAGGTTGACGAGCTCCTCGATCGCTCGCTGGGCGCCGAACGCGGTGCGGCGGAGGACCTGGTCAGCGACGAGCAGCACGAACGCGAGCAGGGCCGCGGTGATGTACTGCTGGGTGACGAGGGCCGCGAGGATCGCGAGGGCCGCCAGCGAGGACGAGCTCAGGCGGTTCTTGCGGAAAATCTCGTCGAACGAGCTGACGAACAGCGGCAGGGCGAGCAGGATCGCTCCGATCGCGGCCGGGATGATCGTGACCAGATCGCTCGACACGCTCAGGATGTCGCGGGCGATCCAGCTCGAGAGCGCCAGGATGCCGCCCACGAGGTAGGCGAGGATCCAGCGGTCGATCTCGATCTCGTGGTGGCTGCAGCACTCGACCACGCCGCCGTGGTGGTCGTGCTCGTGCTTGTGGTCGTGAGCGTGATCGTGCGTCGCCGTGGCGTCCGACATGGGTACGTGCTCCGTAGTCCTGCGTGCGTCCCGAGAGTGACCCAAACAATAGGCGACAGAGTTCTGTTCCCGCCCATCTGAAGCCGCTCGGATTGGCCGAAACCGCGCGTTCCGTGCGCGATCCCGTGCCCCGTCTTACGATCGTCGCCGGCCTGCGGTTCGGATGCCGCCCGGTCCCGTGTGAATCAGGAACCTCACTCGTGCCCGATCAGGACCAGAACAACACCATTCTCCCCGACCGACCTCGGGTCGCGGTGCTCGGGCTCGGGCAGATGGGTCTCGTCAGCGCGGCCATGCTCGCCGACGCCGGATTCGCGACCGTCTCGATGTGGGGGCACACCCAGGCTGAATCGGACGAACTCATCCAGACCCGCCGCTCGGACCGGCTCGCGGATTTCGTCCTGCCCGACGCGGTCTCGGTCTCGAACGACCCGGGCCGAGCGCTCGACTGCGCGGACCTGATCGTCTCGGCGATCCCGGTCCAGGCGACCCGCGGCGCGTGGTCCTCGATCCGCGGCGCGGTCCCCGACGGGTCGGCGGTGGTCTCGGTCGCAAAGGGGATCGAGAACGGCACTCTCATGCGGCCCACGCAGATCATCGCCGATGCGATCGCGGACAACCCCGATGCGCCCGCGCGGCCGAGCGCGTGCCTTTCGGGACCGACGATCGCTGCCGAACTCGCACGCGGGCTGCCCGCGACGATGATCGCGGCAGCGGACACCGAGGGACTCGCCGAGGATCTGCAGCGGATTTTCTCAACGAGCTACATGCGGGTTTACACCCACGACGACCTGCTGGGCGTCGAGCTCGCGGGCGCGATCAAGAACGTCATCGCGATCGCGGCCGGCATCCTCGACGGGCTGCAGGCGGGGTCGAACGCCAAGTCGGCGCTGCTCGCGCGCGGGCTCGCCGAGATCGCGCGGCTCGGCGCTGCGATGGGCGCAAGCCCGAGCACGTTCTTCGGCATCGCGGGCGTGGGCGACCTCGCGACGACTTGTTTCAGCCCCGAGGGCCGCAACCGCCAGTGCGGCGAGGCGCTGGGCAAGGGCATTTCGCTCGAGCAGCACCTCAAGGACACGGGGCACGTTGTCGAGGGCATCGCGACGACGAAGTCGGTCGCGGATCTGGCCCAGCGGTACCGCGTGGATCTGCCGATCGCGTCGGCGGTGCACGCGGTGCTGTTCGACGGGCTCGATCCGATTCGCGCGATCAGCGAGCTGATGAGCCGTGATCTCAAGGATGAGACCGTCGGCTAGCGCCGTTTGGCGTGGCGCGGTAGCCTGCGGAACGAACCGCAGGAGATCACCGCATGAGCGTCGAAGTTCACTTTCTGGGCCACGCGACCTTCCTCATCAAGTCGGACGAGCACGCGGTGCTCATCGATCCGTTCCTCGACGACAACCCGAAAGCCTCGATAAAGGCGGCCGACGTCGAGTGCACGCACATCGTCGTCACGCACGCCCACGCCGACCACTTCGCGGACTGCTCGAAGATCGCGAAGCGAACAGGCGCGACGGTCTTCGCGAACTACGAGATCTGCGAGTACCTGGGTGGTGACGACGGCGGCAACCTCGACAACCTTGAGCCGATGAACCACGGCGGCCGCGTGCCGACACCCTTCGGCTACGTCGCGTTGGTGCAGGCGTTCCACTCATCGAGCTTCAACGGGCTCCCGCTCGGAGAAGCGGCCGGAACCGTGATCAACATCGGAGGCAAAACGATCTACCACGCGGGCGACACCGCGCTCTTCAGCGACATGAAGCTCATCGGCGAGCTGTACATCCCGCAGCTCGCGATCCTGCCCGTGGGTGACCGCTTCACGATGGGCCCGGAGCAGGCGACGCAGGCCGCGGAGCTTGTCGGAGCCCAGCACGCGATCCCGTGCCACTACGGGACGTGGCCCTTGCTGCGTGATGACATCTCGACCTTCAAGCCGATCGGCACCGAGGTGCACGAGCTCACGCCGGGCGAGTCGATGACGCTCTGAACCGGCGGGCGAGTTCCTGCACGGCTTCGCGCGCGGGAGCCGCGTGTTCTTCTGACCAGATGTCATTGTGGCCCGCGCTGTCGATCTCGATGAACTCCGCGTTCGGCATCGCGTCGGCGATCGCGCGGCCGTCTTCGATCGGGCTGGTCTGATCGATCGAGCCGTGGAGCACCAGCGCTGGTGCGGCGACGTTGTTCGCGAGCGGCGTGATGTCCTCGAATCGGCGCCCGGGCCGAAGTCCATGCCGCAGCCCGATGATCGCCATCGCGGCGGGGGCGTTGACGAGCACGGGGTAGCCCGCCTGCTTCATCACGTTCCACGCGGGTATCAGGCCCGTGCGATAGACGCCCTCGAGCACCACGGCGTCGGCTCCGAGCCCGCCCGCGACCGCGCGGAGCGTGACCTCGCCGCCGAGCGACCAGCCGTAGAGCACGAGCGGCCGGTCGTCGCGGATGCGCGAGACCAGGGCGCGGAGATCATCGACCTCGCCGAACGCGAGCTCGCACGCGCCGGGTGCGTCGCCGTGGCCCGGCATGTCCCAGAGGACGACGCGCGACGCAACCTCGGCGAGGGCCGGCAGACGAACGAGCGTGCCGATCCGCGAGCTGCCCCAGCCGTGGGTGACGACGATGACGGGGCCCTCCGGGTCGAGGCCCGCGACGTCCCAGACGGGCAGGTCGCGGCCGCGGCTCTGGAAGGTCCAGCTCTCGGACGCGAGCGGCTGATCGAGTTCCGAGGGATCGCCCGGCACACCGCGGGCGACGGCCCAGCCGTACGTCCGCCGCGGCGGGCGCGTGAGGCGGCAGGCGGTCATCAGCGAGATGAGCGAGACGTAGACGGCGAGCCCGAGCAGCAGGAGCAGCGTGAGCCCGAAGAGATCGGGCGGACCGGGGATCGAGAGCGAGAGCACCACGCGGCGAGCGTACGGCGGTCAGACGCCCAGCAGGTTGCGGACATCGTTGAACGTCAGCACGAGGAACATCGTCGCGATCATCAGCAGGCCCGCGAGCGTGACCGCGCTCTGCACCGCGATCGGCACGGGCTTGCCGCGGAGGCCCTCGTAGCACAGCATCAGGAACTGCCCGCCGTCCACGATCGGCAGCGGCAGGAAGTTGATCACCGCGAGGTTCACGCTGATCAAGGCGAAGAACCAGATCAGCCAGATCGGTCCGCGGTCGGCGATGAGCGTGCCGACGTGCGCGATGCCGACGGGCCCGCGGAGGTGCGTGACCTGCACGGTGCCGTCGAAGAGACGCGCGATCGTGAGGTAGGTGCGGACGACCATGTTCTTGGTATCGCGCAGGCCGAACGCGACGGCCTCGATCGGTCCCTCGGCCCTGAGCGTGGTGGTCGTGAGCTCGAAGCTGGTCGAGAAGCCGAGGGGCGGGGTGTAGCCGCGCTCGACGAGCCGATCGAAGTCGTCTTCGCTGAGCGAGAGCGTCGCTGTTTCTCGGACAGGCTCGCCGTCTGCGTCCGTCAGCGGGACTTCGAGTCCCAGCTCGATCTCACCCGGGCCGGCCTGCAGGATCTGCTCGCGCACGTCCGCGAGTGTCGCGGTCGGCTCACCGGCGACCGACACGATCCGTGTGCCCGCGGAGCCGATCACGCCGAGGGCCGGTGGTTCGCGCCACGGGCCGCCGTCGAGCGGGCGGACGCGCTCCGGGATGGCGGCGGTGATGTTCGTGTGCTCGAAGGCGTCCTGAGCCGTGAAGCCGATGCGGCCGTCACGTCCGACCTTGACATCGAGTGACACCACAGCGCCATCATGGAGGACTTCGAGCGTGAGCGGCCTGCCTGCGTTCGCGCGGATCGCGGCGAATGCCTCGTCGTAGCTCGGGAACGCGATATCGCCGACCCGCGTGAGCAGATCGCCGCGCTCGAGGCCCTGGCGCGGTTCTGCGCCGCTCGAGAGGTTCACCATGAGCAGGCCCTGCATGCCGAATAGGTGCTGAACGGCGACGCTCCCCTCCGGAGCCGCGATCTCGTCGAAGAACCGTGCGGGTCTCGACGGGATCTCGGTGTCGATCCGCTCGCCTTCCGGAGTCTCGAACGTCGCGTTGACCGGCGCGGATGAATCGAACAGCGCATCAAGCTCGCCGAAGTAGGTGAGGTCCCGTCCGCCGGCCGCGATGAGCGTGGAGCCGAGCGGGACGTCCTGCAGGCCGAGGCTGTCGAGCAGGTCGCGGTACTCCGCCCGCTCGGTTGCGTTCTGCGGCGAGACCAGCTCGAGCGACTGCGCGGGCAGCACGCCCAGGCTGAGCAGCCGCGTGACCTCGTCCTTCTCGGGCGTGATCTCGAAGCGCAGCGGTTCCGCGACGCCCGGGCGTTCGATCTCGACGGGTAGCACCGCGTCGCGGCCCGCCATCGCGACCATGAGCGCGAGCTCGTTGAAGTCGCGCGGCGTGTCGCCATCGACGGAGAGCACGCGGTCGCCGACCTCGAGCCCCGCGGCGTCGGTCGGCAGACCGACCTCTGCCGCGTTGAGAACCTGCGCCGTGGCGGCGGGGGAGTCCGGTCGCACGCTTCCGATCACCGCGGGCTCGACGTCGCGGCCGACGAGGAACACAAACATGAACATGAAGGCGGCCGTGATGAGGTTCACGAGCACGCCCGCGGAGATCACGACCATCCGCTTCGGCACCGTCGCGTTCTGATAGCTGTCGGGCGCGTCGCTCACCGAGGACGGATCCATGTCGTCCTGGCCCAGCATCTTGACGTACCCACCGAGCGGCAGGGCGTTGAGGCGGTACTCGGTCGGGCTCACCTCGCCGGACAGCTTGCGGCGGGCGTCTTCGCGTGCATCGCCCGCCTCGCCGACCGCGGCGCGGACGAGTTCGTTGTACGCCGCCTCCGACGAACCCTGCGTGACGCCCATCCCCTTCCGGTAGCTGAAGATCGCCGGCCCCATACCCACCGCGAACGCCTGCACGCGGATGCCGGCCCAGCGGGCAGCGAGGAAGTGCCCCAGCTCGTGCAGGAAAACGATGAGCCCGAAGCCGAGCACGACGGTGAGCAGATCGATGAGGGTGCCGAGCGTGCCGGTCAGAGAAGTCATAGTTGGATCCTACGAGCGGGCGGGCGTGCCAGATGCGAGTGGGTTCGGTGTTGCCGCCCAGCGGTTTCGATCGGGTCAACACGCCCCGCACGATGAATCGCCACGCCATACGATGGCTCTATGAAGAGGAACGCGATCCTTGCGGTGCTCGGGACCGCGGCGGCGCTGCTGCTCGGCGGGTGCAACTCCATCGACGACAGCGACATCGACCCGATCTCGATCGGCAAGGTCCGAGATCTGCTCCGGGCCTCCGAGCGGGAGCCGGCCCGGGTGGTCCTGATCGACCCGCGGGCTCAGAGCGACTACCAGGAAGCCCACCTGCCCGGCGCGAAGCACGCGGTCATCACGGATCTACGCACGGACCGGTCGGTCGGGCGCGACCGGCGGATCGCGTCGTACGACAACATCATCGTCTACGGCGCGAACCCCGCCAGCGCGGCCGCCCGGGCGATGACGAAGCGGCTCATGGTGCTGGATTACAAGGACGTCTACCTGTATTTCGGCGGCATGGAGGAATGGACCCGGGCCGGCCTGCCGATCGAACGCGGGCCCGACCCCGAGCCCTGGTTCGCCCGCGAACGCGAGACCCTCCCGCCGCGGCTGCGGCGGCGATAAAGACGAGCATGACCGAGACGGAGCCCAATCAGATTCAGACCGACCCATGGCGGGCGCTCGGACTGGAGCGCACCTACGACGTCGATCCCGATGACGTCCGCCGGGCCCATCGCAAGAAGAGCGCGCTCCTGCATCCCGATCGCGCGCCGGGTCTCGATGATTCCGAGATCGCCCGCGCCTCGGCGGAGATCAACGACGCCAAGCGTGTGCTGCTGGACCCGGAAGACCGCGCGGCCGCGCTGCTCGCGCTGCTCGGCGGGGCGTCTGCATCCGAGGACCGCTCGCTCCCTGACGGCTTCCTCGAAGAGACCATGATGCTGCGGATGGAGATCGAGTCCGAGCTCGCCGAGGGCGGCGATGAGGCCCGGGCGAAGTGGCGCGGCTGGGCTCAGGACAAACGCCGCGGCTACGAGGCCGAGGTCGCGGAGCTGTTCGGCCGCGCGACCGGGGACGGCGTGCTCGCCGAGATCCGGCTCGTGCTCAACGCGTGGCGGTACACCGAGCGGCTGATCGAGCAGCTTGATCCTGCGTACAGCGGACTCGACGACGCGGCCGATACACAAGCATGATCGCGGAGCTTGCGCCGCTGCTGCTGGTTCTCGCCGGGCTCCTGGTGGTGTCGGGCATCGCGTCGGGCTCGGAAACCGCGCTGTTCAGCCTGAGCTTCGACGACCGCGCCGAGCTGCGGGCCAAGGGCCGCGGGGCGGCGGTGGAGTCTCTGCTGGCCTCACCCCGCCGGCTGCTGCTGCTCGTGCTGATCCTGAACATGACCATCAACGTCGCGTACTTCGCGGTCGCGTCGCTCGTCAGCTCGCGGCTCGGCGGCCTGTGGGCCGCGGCCTCGGGCGTGACGGCGGTGCTCGCGGTCGTGCTGTTCGGCGAGGTGCTTGCCAAGCTGCTCGCGCGGACACACAACCGCGCCGCGGCCGCGCTGCTCGCCCCGCCCATGCTCGCGCTGCAGACGCTCATCGGCGTCCCGCTGCGGCTGATCGACCTGCTCGTCCTCGCGCCGCTGACCCGCGTGATCGCGCCCGGGGCGTCGGCCCCCGATCCCGCGACGCCCGACGAGCTCGCGTCGCTCGTCGAGGCGACCTCCGACCGCTTCACGCCCGACCAGCGCAAGGCCCTCGCCCGTGTCCTCGGACTCGGCGGCGTGCGTGCACGAGCGGTCATGACGCCCCGCGTTGATCTCGATTGGGTTGACGCGTCCGCCGACGTCGCGGGCGTGCGTGACGCGCTCAGCCATGCGCGGCACCACCTGCTCCCGGTGTGCGACGGCGGACTCGACGCGGGCATCGTCGGCATCCTCGATGCCAAACGGTACCTCGCCGCCGCTGATCGGAAGCCGGCCGAAGCGCCGCCGCTGTCGCGGTACGTCCGCAAGCCGCTGTTCGTGCCGGAGCAGGCCCGGCTCGATCAGGTGCTCGAGCGGTTCCGGCAGGCGGGCCGGTCGCTGGCGATCTGCGTGGACGAGACGGGCGATGTCGCGGGCCTGATCGAGATCGAAGACGTGATCGATGAGATCCTGCGTGGGCTCGCCGAGAACACCCCGGGCATGGCGGACGAGGTCGTGCTCGTCGGGCTCGATCGCTGGGCCCTGCCCGGTCGGCTCGGGCTGCACGAGTTCTGCGATCTGTTTGCGCCGCGAATCGGCGAGGATCTCCGCCGCGCGACGGTCGAGTCGGCCGCGAGCACGGTCGGGGGCTTTCTGGCGGACTGCCTCGGGCGCGTGCCGGCTGCGGGCGACACCGTTCAGATCGGGTCGGCGACGATCGAGGTCGAGGCGATGGACGGCCGCGCGGTGCGGTCGGCCCAGATCTGGTTCGAGGAGGCCCCCGCGTGAGCCCCCTCGAAGCAACAGGCTGGGCGCTGCTCATGCTCGTCGGGCTGCTCGGCTCGTCGCTGTGGTCCGGGTTGGAGACCGGGATCTACGGGCTGAGCCGCGTGCGACTCGAGCTCGCGGCATCGGGCGGCGACCGCGGCGCGAGCCGGCTGCAGCGCGAACTCCAGAACTCCGAGCGTGTGCTGGTCACGATCCTGCTGGGCAACAACGCCTGCAACTACTTCGGCACGCTCGGCCTTGGGGCGCTGCTCGCGGCGAGCGGGCTCGAGCCCATCACGATCGTGATCGTGCAGACCGCGGTGCTCACGCCGCTGCTGGTGATCTTCGGCGAGAGCCTGCCCAAGGAGCTCTTCCGTCTCAACGCCGACACGCTCCCTCGAGCGCTCTCCGGGTTCCTGTGGTCGGTCCGGATGCTGCTGACCGCGGTGGGCGTCGTGCCGCTGGTGCTGCTGATCGTCCGAGCCGCGGCCCGGTCCGCCGACGTTTCCGCGGAGCGCGCCGTTGGCGGGACGGCCGAGATCGCGCGGCTCATCCGCGAGTCGGCCTCGGCCGGTTCGCTGAGCGGCGAGCAGAGTCAACTCGCCGACCGCGCGCTCGCGCTCGACCGCACAAAGGTCCGCGACGTGATGGTCCGGTGGGCCGACGCGCTCACCATCGACGACGGCGCGGACCGATCGGAGGTCGTGCGGCTCGTGCTCAAAGCAGGGCCGACGCGGGTGCCTGTAGTGTCGCGGTCGGCGAGCGGTGCTCGGGTGGTGGGGGTGCTGAGCGTGACCGAACTTCTCGCGTCGGCCGAATCCGAGCCCCGCGATCTGGTCGTCGAGCCCGCCCGCGTCGAGGCGAGCATGCCCGTCCGGAAAGCCCTCGCGCGGCTCCGCGAATCGGGGGTGCCGCTCGGGATTGTCGAACGCCGCGGGCGGCCGATCGGGGTGGTGACGCCCAAGGATCTGGTGGAGCCACTGACGGGCCGCCTGAAGGCGTGGTAACAAGGAAATCGAGCGAATCCGGTTCGGCGAGAATCGGGAATAGCCCGGAGTCGGGGCTCGTTTGGTCCGATGTCGCCGGTCTGGAACCGGATTATGGATCGATTGGTCGAGTGAAGGATGCCGCCATGAAGTCGTTCGGGTTTGCAGTCGTCGCAGCCGCTCTTGCCTTCGCCGGCGTGATGCTCGTGCGTCAGTTCACGGCCTCGGCGTCGAGCCACAAGTTCGACACGGTCAAGGCGAGCTACTCGACGTCGCTCGCCGACGCCTTCGAGCGGTCGGAGGCGACAGGCAAGCCGCTGTATGTGCTCGTGACCGCCGACTGGTGCGGGCCGTGCCAGATCCTCAAGGGCAACACGCTCGCCGATCCGGGCGTGGCCGAGCGGCTCGACGACGAGTTCATCCCGGTCTATCTCGAGGAGTCTGCCGCGGCGCTCGACCTGCAGTCGCTGCCCACGCAGGTGCGTCGGGTGCTGCCGACGAGCCTGGTGATCGCGGACAAGCAGATCGTCGCTGTGCTCGAGGGCTACGCGGGCCCTGAGGACTTCGAGAAGCTGCTCGACCGGGGGCTCGCGAACGCGAGCGAGGCGTCTGAGCCTGAGACCGAGTCGGTTGAGGCGACGGCGTCCAACGGCTGATTCAGCTCAACGCATTCAAGAACAACCCGGTCGCGAGCTTCGGGAAGAAGAACGTGGACTTCTGCGGCATCAGCTCGTTCGCGTGGCTGATCTCGCGGACGGCGTCGAGCGGTGTCGGCCTGACGATCACGGCGAGCTGCGCGAAGCCGCTTCCGCCGCCTGAGCCGGTCTCGCCACCCTGTCCGATCTCGATGACCTCGTCGATCGAGTGCGGGAACGCCCACTTCACGGCGTCGCCGCCGTTGAGTTTGGGCTGGCAGATCTGCTCGACAATCAGGTGCTGGATGAGCGCGACATCAAGATCGCGCCACGCGCGGGGCTTGTCCGGGAAGTTCGCCTTGAGCGGGTCCTCGCTCGCGGGCGAGCAGCAGAAGCACTTGCCCGAGGCGAAATCCATCAGCCCGAGCGTGGGCCGGTTGGTCTTGGCGGCGACACGCTCGATCTCGGACTCGAACTGCTGCGGGTCGTCCGACACCGCCTCGATCTCAAGGAGGCCCTGCGCGGCTTCCTGAAAGGCCTCGATCGAGTAGCCGGCCATCCCGCCAAGCACGCGGTGCGTGGGGCCGATGTAGAGGCCCGGGTCGGACATGCCGACGAGGACGAACATCGTCCTGCGGGCCGGGTGGTCGGCGGGGACGTCGCCCTGCTCCTCGAGCGCCTTGAGATAGTTCAGCGCCGTGTTGTAGCGGTGGTGCCCGTCGGCGATAAAGACGTCCTCGCCCGAGAGCGCCTCCCGGTAGGCGTTGATCGTGGCGTCGTCGTCGATCGTCCAGACCTCGTGCATGACGCCGTCGCCCAAGTCGGCGGTCATGTCGGCGATGCGCGAGGCGCAGACGTCGTGGATGATCTTGGTCGCCGCGCCGGACTCGTCGGCGTGCAGCCCGAAGATCGGGCTGGTCTGCGTCGCGGTCGAGGTCATGAGCGCCTTGCGGTCTTCCTTGGGCCCGCTGAAGGTCTGCTCGTGCGGCAGCACGCCGCCGCCCTCGCGCGAGCCGAAAGCGACCGTGTCGAGCGTGCACGCCATACCGCAGCGCTGGAACGTCCGGCCCTCGGCCTCGAACGTCTGCCGATAGGCGAAAATCGCGGGCGTCTGGCGCTTGGTCATGATCCCCGCGCCGAGCAGGGCCTCGAGCGTCTTGGCGGCATCGCTGTAGGCCTCCGGCGGGCCGAGCTCTTTGGCCGGGACGTGCGGCAGGTCGATCTTGACGATGTTCGCCGGGTCCTTGGAGAGCAGGGCATCGCGCTGCGACCTGCTGAGCACGTCGTAGGGCGGCGCGACCTTCGTGCTCACGTCGCCCTTGCCCTCGGTGTACTGGATCGCGTTGAACGGGTAGACGGCGGGCATGGCGGGCCTTTCTCTCGGGGTGCGACGGATTCGGGGCGGAGTATACGGACGTGCATGGTGCGGTCCCCGCCGCGAGCTATCCTTTGAACGATGACCGAACGACCCCGAGCGTTGATCGTCCGGACCGCTGGCACCAACTGCGACCAAGAACTGATCCGCGCCTTCGAAATGGCAGGGGCGACCCCCGACGTCGCGCACGTCGATGCGCTGATCGCCGACCCCGGTCGCGTCGCGTCGGCCCCGTTGATCGGTTTACCGGGCGGGTTCAGCTACGGCGACGACGTCGCCTCGGGCCGCCTACTCGCCGCACGTGTCCGCGAGCGTCTGCTGCCCGCGATGCGGTCGGCTGTTGAGGCCGGTGCCGCCGTGATCGGCGTGTGCAACGGCTTCCAGGTGCTCGTCCAGGCAGGGCTGCTCCCGGGCTTTGCCGACCAGACGGGCCCCGAGGTCGCGCTCGTCGAGAACGCCTCGGCCCGGTTCATCGATCGCTGGGCGCCGGTCGAGGTCGGCTCGGCGAACTGCGTCTGGACGGAGCCGCTGCGTGCGTTCGAGAGCGAGACCACGCGTGTTCTGCCGATTGCGCACGGCGAGGGCCGGTTTGTTGCGTTGGACACCGTCCTGGGGCGGCTTGAAGCCGAGGGACACGTCGCGCTGCGGTACGCCGAGGACGTGAACGGCTCGGCCGATCGCATCGCGGGCATCTGCGATTCAACCGGCCGCGTGTTTGGCCTCATGCCGCACCCCGAGCGGTACCTCGACTGGAACCGCCACCCGGCGTTCACGCGGCTCGCGCCCGACGCGAAGTCGGGCGACACGCCCGGGCTCGCGATGTTCAGGGCGGCGGTCGAGTCGGTGATGCCCGCGGCGGCGGAGTGAGCGGCGGATGGCGGACGTGTGTGTGGTCTGCGGCTACTCGCTCGCGGGAGCGCCGACCGACGCCGAGGTCTGCGCCGAGTGCGGCACGCCTATCGAGCGCGCCCGCGGCGGGGTGCGGGCAGCGCGAGAGGATGACCCGGTTGCGAGGCGGCTGCGTTCCGGCGCGGAGCTGGCATGGGCCGGGCTGCTGACGTTCCTGATCCTGCCGGTGCTCGGCGCGGGGATTGAATCGGTCGGTTGGTGGCGGCTGAGCTCCCCGACGGACGCGGCCGGGAAGCGGCTGCCGACGTTCGCGCGATCGACGTGGGTGCGGTGGTCGGTGCGCCTGCTCACGCTGGGCGTGTTCGCGAGCGCGACGGCGGTCGCGACGGCGGTGATTGTGGTGTACGTCGCCGGTCGGACGCTCTCGACAAACGTGGGTGACGACGCGCTGATCGGCGGGCTGGCGTCGGTCACGATCACGATCTGGACACTTCGGCATGTCGCGGCGATGTGGTTGGTCGCGGATCTCTCGGATCAGGTGGGGGATCCCGCGCTGAAGCGGTTCGCGATCGCGTCGGGATTCGGCGGCGCGATCGTCACAACATCCGGCTTCGGGCTCATCGGGTTCGGCGTGCTCGTGTTCCACGTCGCGCTGTTTCCGCCCTTCTGCCTGCTGCTGCCTCTCTGGATCGGGGGGGCGACGGCGTGGTACGCCGCCACGCTCTACCTGCTTGCGCGGGTCCGCGGGGCGTTCGACCCGGAACCCGATCCGAAACGCGATGGGAAACCTGTGATCGGGTGAAGCCTTTCGGGATCCGGCCGGTAGGCTTGGGGCGAGATGGCGTTCGACCCCGAGACGCAGAGCGACACGTACAAAGACGCGGTCATCATGACCGACCGCGCGTGCCCGAAGTGCGACTATCCGCTCAGGGGTCTGAGGCAGGGCGGGGTGTGCCCGGAGTGCGGCACGCCGATCGCCGCCCCGCGGCGGTACGAGCGCTTTGCGGACACCCTGACCGATGCGCCGATGTGGTACATCTCCGCCGTTGCGGCGGGCTGCTGGCTGCTCAGCATCGCGGTCTTCGGTGAGTTCGCTTTCGACCTGGGCGCGCGGATCTTTCTGGCCTTTGGGCTCGGGTTCGGGCCGATCGCGTATCTCTTCGGAATCTCGTGCGTTTCGCTTGTGTGGTCCGCGGCCGCCTGGCTGGTGTCCTCAAAGAGACCGCGAACGGAGAACATCGCGGGTGACGTGCTGCTCGACAGCCGGCACCTCCGACTCGTCGTCCGCGGGTTCCAGGGGTTCACGCTGTTCGGTGCGGCCGCTTGCTCGCTTCTGGCGGTCATGCTTGCGAACCGGGCACCGGCGGGAGGCGGCGCGAAGCTCAGCGATCTCGAACTCGCGGTCACGATCGTGGTGGTGCTGGCTCGCATGATCACGTTTCTGGGGCTTGTCCCGCTCTGCGTGTACCTCTCCGCGATGGCGGACTGGGCGGGCGAGACGGATATCGGCGGCCGACTTCGGGGCGCGACGTGGACGATGGTGATCGGCCTCACCGGGACGGTCGTGCTTCTCGGGCTGTCGCTGCTCCCAATCGGGATGTTCAAGAGCGTGACCGCACTCGTCGCGTTGTGGACAGAGCTCGCGGTGTGGATCGCGGTGTTCCTCGCGGCGTGGTCGATCTTCGGGCTCGCTCGTTCCGCGTCATGGGCGATGCAGAACGCCCGCGAGGTCAAGGCGTCGAACGTCCGCCGCAGCGAGCGGCGCGCCTCGCAGGAGGTCGAACGCGAGATCCGGGCCCGTGAGGTGCCGTGGACGGGCCACTACGACGAGGACGGGATCGCGATGGCGGGCGAGCCGCAGGAAGACTCGGCGAGCGGCAGGCACGCGGGCCAGATCGAGCGGATGCTGGCGGAAGACGATCCGGACGGCGATATCCCGATGGCGGGCGACCATGGGACGGTTGGTGGAGAGGGCAGCGGGGCGGTGCCGAGCCGGATCCATCACACGCCGGGCTCGATCGGGGCGGGTCGCCGTGATCCGAACGCGCCGAGGCCCGAGCCGCCTCGACCCGACGATCCGGGTCTCTAGCATCGTGCGTGTCGATTGATCTCGATCTGATCCCGAAGGGCGAGGGCCGCCGTGTGCTCGTCGCGATGTCGGGCGGCGTGGACTCCTCCGCGGCCGCCGCGATGCTCATCGAGCGTGGCTGGGAGGTCGTGGGCTGCTTCATGCGCCTCGGCTCGCCCGGCGAGACGCTCGACGAGCTCCAGCCCTTTGACACCGCGGGCGTTTCGTGCGACCCGGCGAAGGTCAAAATCGGGCACCAGGGTTGCTGCTCGATCAACGACGCCGCCGACGCCCGCCTGGTTGCGGCCCACCTCGGGGCGTCGTTCTACGTCTGCAACTTCAAGAAGGATTTCGGACGGATCATCGACTACTTCGTCGAGGAGTACGCCTCGGGCAGGACGCCCAACCCGTGCGTGCGGTGCAACGACTGGCTGAAGTTCGGCAAGCTGCACGAGTACGCCGGGCAGGTCGGCGCGGAGTTCGTCGCGAGCGGTCACTACGCGCGGGTCGCCGATGGAACCGACGGCGAGCCCGAGCTGCTCCGCGGCGTCGATGAGAGCAAGGACCAGTCGTACGTCCTGTTTGGGGCGTCGCGCGCACGGCTGCGGTCGATGCTGCTCCCGATCGGGCATTTCGAGAAGCCCGACGTCCGGGCCTACGCCGAGGCGAAGGGGCTGCCCGTCTTCGACAAGCCCGATAGCCAGGAGATCTGCTTCGTCCCCGATCAGGACTACGCGGGCCTCGTCGAGCGACGATTGCCCGACCTTGCCAAGCCCGGCGAGATCGTGGACCGCTCGGGCGCGGTGCTCGGTGAGCACGGCGGCCAGCACCGGTTCACGGTCGGCCAGCGCCGGGGCGTGGGCGTCGCGCTCGGGCATCCGATTTATGTGGTTGAGCGGCAGCCCGAGACCAACCGGGTCGTTGTCGGCGAACGCGAAGAGCTCGAGGCGACGTCGTTCATCGCGGGCGAGGCGAACTGGATCGGACGCGCCGAGCATGACAACTGGACCCAAGCGCTCGCGCAGGTCCGGTACAACGCCGCGGCGGTCCCGTGCCGGTTCCGGGTGATCCAGCCGCGCGACGGTGATACCCCGAGCGGACGGACCGGACGGTTCGAGGTCGAGTTCGAGACGCCCGAGTTCGCCGTCGCACCGGGTCAGGCGGCGGTTTTGTATGAGGCTGAGCGTCCGGAGCGGGTGCTCGGCGGCGGATGGATCGAGCGTGCGGTTCGATCGGTTGACGCGGATGGATCGGAGCGAGCGGGATGAGCGAGTCAGGCGGAGCACACGACCGAGAGACCACGCCCGTCGTCTTCATCGTGGGCCACAACGCGGAGAGTCTGGGCCTCCAGGATCACCCGAGCGCCGATTCGGACGGGCATCTCCTGAGTGCGTCCGTCCTGATGATGACCCGGAGCAAGGGCGACCTCTCGCCGGTCCGCGTGCTCGTGGGTCACGGCGTGGCGCCGGAGACGGCGAGCGCGATGCTGCGCAAGATGGCCGATCTGGTCGAACGGGCCCCCGAGATCCTGAATCAGGACGCCGGGGCGACTGTTCGAGCCCTCCCAGACGGAACAGTTTCCCGTGTTCAACTGGATTTAGAGAGCATTCTTACAACGCTGGACCAAATGCCACCCGAGATTAGGGGGAGGGTCGAACAGTCGATCCGTGAACTCGGTTTCGCGTTGGGTGAAATCCCGACTCGGGACGAAGACGAAGAGGCGTAATTTCGACAATCAAATATCGGTGACTCACGGTCAATGGTCCGAATGGATTCAGACCGCGCTCGGGACATGACGCCCCGGCGTGGGGAAGGGGTCACAAGGAATGAGGGACTTCACGTATAAGTTCGGCGCGATCGCTGCGCTTACAACGCTCGCCGGTACGGCGAGCCTCGCACACGCCCAGCCGGCTCCGGCCACCGCGTCGTTCGCGGCCGAGCGGGGCTTGGTCACACTCAGTTATGACGGGAGCGTGTCGTTCCCGCAGGCCGTCTGGGTCGTCGGTTCGACGCCCGAGCTCGGGGCGTGGGACGTCACGAAGGCGGTCAAAATGGTGCCGACCGGCGGCGCGAGTTGGGGCATCGACATCGCGCTGCCCGCGGGCCAGTCGTTCGAGTACAAGTTCATCAGCCGCTCGATCCTTGCGGGCAGCGGCGATGATCCGGTAAACGCCTCGGACCTGTCCGGTGTGCAGTCGATGCAGGTGCCGGGCGAGGCGGCGTTCGATGTCCGCTCCGTCTGGGCACGGCTCGAGATGACCGAGCCGTCGGTGCACTGGATCGACGCGAATGGCCAGGCCGGCTCGGTCCGGCTCCGCGCCGCCGTGCTGAACGACGACGTTTCGAACCCGGTGTTCTTCGCCCCGTCGGCCGGCACGGTGGCCGAGGGCGCGGTGTTCTGGATCGAAGACGGCGCGAGCGATGCCCGGATCCCGGCCGAGGGCGCGTTCAACTCCACGCTCAAGCGCGTGTTCGTGCAGGACGGCGACCTGTACTCCTACGAGCCGGCGCATCATGTCTCCGCGCCGCGACGCAACGGCTTCCGCTTCCAGGCGAGTGACACCGCGATGGACTACGCATTCGATCGTCAGGTCGATGTGTATCTGCCGCGTGGCTACGACGAGCATTCCGATCGCAGCTACCCGGTGCTGTACTTCCAAGACGGTCAGGTCGCGTTCTCGGACAACCCGAACCGCGCTTGGCACGCGCAGCAGGCGAGCCACGACCTCGCCCGGCAGGGTCTTGCCCGCGAGATGATCATCGTGGCGATCCACCACGGCTCGGACCGCGGCGCGGATTATCTTGACCCCTCCATCATGGGCGAGGGCGACAAGTACCTCGACTTCCTTGTCAACCACCTCAAGCCCCACGTGGACTCGACCTACCGCACGCTCACCGGCCCGGAGCACACCGGCTCGGTCGGCGCGAGCTACGGCGGCGTCGCCGCGTTCTATCACGGCTGGCAGCGCCCGGATGTCTTCGGTCTCGTTGGCGCGTTCTCGCCCTCGTTCTGGGCGACCGCGATCGAGACCGGCGTGCAATACGGCGGTGCGCGCGATATCAAGGTGTACCTCGACTCCGGCGACGCCGGCAACTCCAACGACGGCTACGAGAACACGCTCGTGACCCGTGACCGTCTTCTTCTTCGCAACGAGGTCCCGAACACCTACGGCGACGCGATCTACCACGTCGTCGGCCACGGCGACCTGCACCACGAACGGTACTGGGCGCAGCGTCTTCCCAACGCGATGAGGTATCTTCTTCCTGCGTATGAGCAGACCGGTCCCCTTCCCGACGTTTGCGATGCGGACTTCGCGGAGCCCTGGAACGTCGTGAACCTGCAGGACCTGTTCGTGTACATCGGCGCGTACCTCGACGGGTCCGCCGAAGCGCAGCTCGCGTACCCGTTCGGCAGCACGCCCGACATCAACGACCTCTTCGCGTACATCGCGGCCTACACCGAGGGGTGCGGCGAGTAAGCGACGGTCACGCCTTCGTGAAGATCATCAGGTAGTTAAAGCCGCGGAGGAAGAAGTTCTCTTCCTCCGCGGCTTTATGCCAATTGCCGCGGCTGAGCTTGGTGTTGTGACGGACGACGCTGATGATGTCCACCGGCTCCAGGTAGTCGCGGGCGATCGCGAAGAGCTCGAACCCGATCGACATGAAGACGGGCGCGCCCGATCGCTTGCGTTTCCGCCATGAATCGCTCACGTAGATCGCGAGGTGCCCGCCCGGCTTGAGCACGCGGTCGGCTTCGGCGATGACCTCTTCCATCGCGGCGTAGTACGCCTCGCCCATCTGCGGCGGCGGGGCGTTCGGGCCTGACTTGCCCTTCTGTTCCGGGATCTCGCCCGCGTCGAGCTTGCCGATGCATCGGGGGTCGTCGGAGTAGTCGATGTGCGTCGAGTAGGGCGGGTCCACGAAGAACAGTCGCACGGAACTGTCCTTGACCGGCAGGTCCCGCGCGTCGGCCCGTGTGATCTCGGGCCGTGTCGGGGCGAGATCGAAACCCAGCCCCTTGCGGTCCTGGTCGGTGCAGACGTCGAGCGTTGTCCCCGAGCCGCACATCGGATCGAGAACGGTGTCGCCCGGCTTGGTGTACCGCTTCAGGAGTTGCCAGATCACCCAGCTCGGCGTTGCGCCGTCGTAGCCCTTGTCGCCCTGCATGGCGTTGCCGAGCGAGTCGTCGTAGTGCTGGCTCGGGTAGTCCCAGAGCGTGGTCGTGAACACGCGCAGCGGCGGACGCTTGCCGGGGCGGACGCCGGCTTTCTTTGATGTCTTCTTGCCCTGCTTTTTGGAGAACTTCTTGCGATAACCGCCGGAGCGATCGCCCGGCTTGCCGCCGGTCTTCTTGGTCTTCTTGCGGTGCGGGCGCTCGCTCACGCGAGTTCCTCGATGATGCGTGTCTTGGCGTCGGCGATCGGCATCCGGACCTTCGCGCCGGCCGCCTGGGCGTGGCCGCCGCCGCCGAGCCGTGCCGCGACCTCGTTGACGTCCACCATGTCCGGGCCGCCCTTGCTGCGCAGGCTCATCTTGGTGATGGTCGTGTCGCCGTCGGTCTGCTCGGTGAGCAGCGCGACGACCCGCACCGATTCGACGCTACGAACGACGTCGGCAAACCCACCCGAATCGCCCGGGCTGCCGCCGGTCTCGGCGAAGTCCTTCTTCGTGAGCGTCATGACCGCGACGCGATCGTCGTGATGCAGCTCCATCGACGACAGCGCCCGGGCGAGCAGCTTCATCCGTGCCGGGCGGTCGCGTTGCTCGACGACCTCGAAGAGCCGCTCGTGGTCAATGCCGGTCTCGAGCAGGTCTGCCGCGAGGCGAAACGTCGCGGGCGTGACGTTGGAGTGCTTGAACCAGCCGGTGTCGGTCGCGGTGCCGAGGTAGAGCGGCTCGGCGACCTCGGTCGGCAGTTCGGCGCAGGACGAGCAGCCGAGGATGTGCTTCGCGACGCCCGCGACGATCTCGCACGCAGAAGCCGCGGAGGGCTCGATGAGCCGGCGTTCAGAGATCTCCGCGTCGCCCCGAAGGTGGTGATCGATGATGACGGTGCGGTCGAGCCGCTGCTCGAGCCACGGGCGGTAGGGGGCGAGCTGCGACCACGAGCCCGTGTCGCAGATCACGATCGCGTCGGGCTCGACCGAGCCCGCTTTGCCGTCCTTGCCGATGGTGCGTGTCTTGGTCGAGCGGGCGATGCCGCCTGTCCACGGCGGCACTGGGTCGGCGTACCACGCCTCGGCCCGCGACGCGACGCCGCCGAAGCCCGCCTCGGATCCGCCGGCGGCGATGTTGAGCGCGCGGACCATGCCGATCGTCGAGCCGATCGCGTCGCCGTCGGGTTTAGCGTGGGTGATCGCGACGATCGAGTGCTTGCCGGCGAGCCAGCGGGCGATCTGCGCGGGCGTGGTGGTCGTGGTCCAGTCGCTGGCGAGTTCGCTCACGCGGGGGCTCCAGTGGGTTCGGGCTTCCCGAAGATAGCGTCATCGGCGATCGTGCCACGGGCGACCGTCTCTGCTCGTGCGCAGTCGCGGCGGAGCTGGCCCACAAGTTCATCGATCGAGCCGAACTTCACCTGATCGCGGAGCCGGCCCACGAATTCGATCCGCAGCGGCCAGCCGTACTCTGGAATTTCGTGGAGCGTGCGCCACCGCTGGTCGGGCGTGCCGTCGCCGTCAAAGCTCGTCGGCAGGCCCAGCAGGTGCGCCTCGACGCGCAGATCAACACCGTTCACGGTCGGGCGCTCGCCGACGTTCACCGCCGCAGCGAGATCACGGCCGTCCGGCAGGAGCGCGCGGGCGGCGTAGACGCCGTCGGCTGGCGGCAGCGTCTCGAACGCGATGTTCGCCGTCGGCACGCCGACTTGGCGACCGAGCCGATCGCCCTGGATCACCTCGCCATCGATCGCGTAGCGGCGGCCGAGCACCGCCGCGGCATCCCGCACGCGGCCCTGCCCAAGCAGCTCACGCAGCAGCGTGCTCGACGCACGGCGGGGCGAGCCGTCGGCGAGTATGACCTCCAGATCCGGAACGACCCGCAGCTCAAACCCGCGATCGTGGCCGAGCTCGCGCAGCGTCTCGATCGAGCCGTCTCGATGCGAGCCGAAGCGGAAATCGGTGCCCTCGACGAGCACGCTCGGGCGGAACTCGGCGACGACGTGGTCGATGAATTCGGCGGCCGAGAGCTCGAGCAGGCCCGACCTCGGATCGAGGGCGCGGACCTCGTCCGCGCCGGCACTGCGGATGAGGCGGTCACGCTCAAGCCACGACGTCAGCCGCGGGGGAGCGGGCCGGTGGCTCAGAACCGTCGCGGGGTGGGGCTCGAACGCCAGCACGACCACGCGGCCGCCCGGGCCGACCTCCGCGCGGGCGGCCTCGATCAGGGCGCGGTGCCCGACGTGCACGCCGTCGAAGGTGCCGATGCTGACCGCGGTGGGGGCGTCCGCCATGAGGGACGATATGCCGGCCCACGGTCTGCCTGTGTTCGGATCCTCACGCCGTGAGCGGGCTCGGGATGATCGCGGGCGGCAGCATACTTACCATCGCCTGCATCCCGCCCGGCAGGACCGCCGGCGCGGGAAGGGATTGAACGGGAGACCGGGGCATGAAGCTTTTCGGCCGCAAGACCACACACACCAGCGCGGGTACGACCGCGGCTGCCTCCTCGAACGGCGACGCTGTTGCGGTCCTCGAACGCAGCGGCACCGCGACCGAGCTCGCCGCTCGCGAGAAGGCGATCAAGGAAATCGGCTCCGAGCTGCTGGGCATCGCCCGCAAGAAGCAGGCGGGCCTGCTCTCGGCTCGCTTCTACCAAGACAAGCTGATGGACTGGTCGATGAAGGACCAAGCATTCAAGGTCCAGCTCTTCCGCTTCGTGGACACCTTCCCGGTGCTGCACTCGCCCGAGCTTGTGCACTCGGTGCTCACCGACTACCTCTCGCAGCCCAACGTCAAGCTCCCGCCCGGCATGGGGCTGGGTCTCAAGACGGGCGGGCTCGCCAAGGGCCTCGTCAGCGGCACGATCTCGAGCCAGATCAAGAACATGGCCGGCAACTTCATCGCCGGCACCGACGCGAAGTCCGCCCTCCCGCAGCTCAAGAAGCTCTGGGAGTCCGGCATCGCGTTCAGCGTGGACCTGCTCGGTGAGGCGTGCGTGTCGGACGAAGAGGCCGACATGTACCGCGACAAGTACCTCGACCTCGTCATCAACCTGCCCAGGACCGTGCAGTCGTGGCAGAAGAACGACACGCTCGAGACCGACCACATCGGCGACGTCCCCCGCACCAACGTCTCGGTGAAGGTCAGCGCCCTGTGCGCGCAGTTCGACCCGATCGCGCCGAAGAAGGCCATCGCCGATCTGATGAAGCGGCTCGTGCCGATCCTTGAGGCGGCCCGCGACAACGGCGTCTTCATCAACTTCGACATGGAGCAGGCCGAGCTCAAGGACCTCACGCTCGACGCGTTCTTCGAGGCGCGCAAGACCGTGGACTTCGAGGGCGGGCTCGCGATGCAGGCCTACCTGCGGTCGGGCATCGAGGACGCCGAGCGGGTGTGCAAGTGGGCGAAGGAGAACAACCAGACGATCACCGTGCGGCTCGTGAAGGGCGCGTACTGGGATTACGAGGTCATCCACGCCGAGGAGCAGGGCTGGCCCGCGAAGGTCTGGACCGAAAAGTGGGCGACCGACGCCTGCTTCGAGCAGATGTCCGAGGTCTTCCTCGACCACACGCCCCGCAAGCCGGGCGACCCGGGTGTCAAGCTCGCGCTCGGCAGCCACAACGCCCGATCGATCGCCGCGGCCCTCGAGGGACTCGAGCGCCGCGACCTGCCGCGTGGCGCGATCGAGCTGCAGATGCTCCACGGCATGGCGGACGAGCTCAAGAAGGCTGCCGCCGACCACGCCAAGGGCATGGGCCTCCGCGTGCGCGAGTACGTCCCGGTCGGCGAGATGATCCCGGGCATGGCCTACCTTGTCCGGCGCCTGCTGGAAAACACCTCGAACGAGTCCTGGCTCCGCGCCGGCTTCCTCGATGAAGCCTCCGAAGACGTCCTGCTCGCCCGTCCGGCTCCCTCGGGCCCGCACTCCACCCACGGCACCGCGCAGGCGACCGCGGTCGCCGAGGGCGGCCCGACACGCGACCTCTGCGACGTCGCGCCCGAGCGCCACGCGCTCGCACCCGCGGTCGAAGGCGTCGGCAACAGCCGCGGCTTCTTCAACGAGCCGCTGCGGGACTTCTCGAAAGCCGACGTCCGCGAGGCCTTCGCCAAGGCGATCAAGAACGCCAAGGTCGAGCACATCGCCAGCGACCGTACGCCCGAGCAGGGGCGCGAGATGGTCGCCAAGGCCGACGCCGCGTTCGCCGCGTGGCGCGATACCGACCCGATCGTCCGCGCGAACGTGCTCGAGCGCGTCGCCGACATGATGGCGGCCCGCCGCGACGAGCTCTCGGGCATCGTTCTCAAAGAGTGCGGCAAGACCTGGCGCGAGGCCGACGGCGACGTCTGCGAAGCCATCGACTTCTGCCGCTACTACGCCCGGCTCGCCCCCGAGCTGTTCAGCCGGCAACGGCTCGGCAAGTTCATCGGCGAGCTCGACGAGCTGTGGTACCAGCCCCGCGGCATCGCGGCGGTCATCAGCCCCTGGAACTTCCCGCTCGCGATCTGCTGCGGCATGACCGTCGCCGCGCTCGTGACGGGCAACACGGTCGTCCTCAAGCCCGCCGAGCAGTCGGTGTACATCGCCAAGGTCATGACCGATATGGTCTGGCAGGCGCTCGATGAGGCCGGCGCGTCGCGTGACGTGCTGCAGTTCTGCCCCGCGCCGGGCGAGAGCACCGGCGCCGCGATCGTCCGCGACCCGCGCATCGCGCTGCTCGCGTTTACGGGCTCGAAGGCGGTCGGCCTCGACATCATCGCCGCCGCGGGCAACACGACCGAGGAGCAGGCCCACGTCAAGCGCGTGGTCTGCGAGATGGGCGGCAAGAACGCGATCATCGTGGACGCGACCGCCGACCTCGACGAGGCCGTGCTGGGCGTCCGCTACTCCGCGTTCGGCTACTCGGGCCAGAAGTGCTCGGCGTGCTCCCGCTGCATCGTCGTCGATCCCGAGGGGCCCGACGGACCGCACGCCAGCCTCTTCCGCCAACGCCTCGTCGAGGCGACCCGCTCGCTCGTCGTGGGCGACCCGACCGAGTCGGGCACCGACGTCGCGACCGTCATCGACAACGAGGCGGCCGGCAAGATCGAGTCCATCATCGACACCGCGCGCCGCCAGGGCGAAGCCAGCGGCGGCTGCGAGCTGATCCTCGAGATGGGCGCGACCGACCTCGACGGCTCGACCGGCGTCGTCCCGCGACGCTGCATCCACCCGCACATCTTCGACAGGGTCCGCCCCGACCACATGCTCGCGCAGGTCGAGGTCTTCGGCCCCGTGCTCGCAGTGATGTACGCGACGACCTTCGACGAGGCGCTCGAGATCGCCAATGACCACCAGTACAAGCTCACCGGAGCCGTCTTCACGCGGACACCGCTGCACATCACCCGCGCGAAGAACGAGTTCCGCGTCGGCAACCTCTACATCAACCGCGGCTCGACCGGCGCCCTCGTCGGCCGCCAGCCCTTCGGCGGCTTCGGCATGTCCGGCATCGGCTCCAAGGCCGGCGGCCCCGAGTACCTCTTCCAGTTCGTCGAGCCCCGAGCAAGCTGCGAGAACACGATGAGGCGGGGGTTTGCGCCGGAGCTTTGACGCTTACGCGATTGACCAGGTCGATGCGATCCAGACGACGGAGAAGATCGCGGTTCCGATGATGGCCAAGACGGCAAAGACGAGTAGGCCCCAAGCCGCACGCTTCCACGCGTTTCGATCATTGCGGACGAGTTCGCCTGCGGAGCGATCAAAGTCTTGCCCGCACTCTGGACAGATGCCCATCTGTGATATTGCACCGAGGTCGTAGCCGCAACGTCTACAGAGATCTCTCGGGTCCGGGCGGGCTGTTCGAGGCATATGAACTCCGCTTGACGACGGATGTAGTCTACGAGCCATGCAATCGTTGAGCCGAGCATTCTGGTCCTTGTGTTTCGCATGCACACTCGCCGGCTGCGTCCCCACCCTCCACGTCGATGTTTCCGCCATCAATGACGGCGGCCCGAAGCTCATCGGCTCCTATGCCATCGAGGCGGGGTCGGACCAGGTCTCCGATCGCGACCTCGTCTTCCGCGAGGTCGCGTCGCTTGTCGAGATCGCGATGGACGAGCGCGGCTACACCCGCGTCTCGCCCGATGACGAGCCGGACCTGTACCTTCTCGTGGATTTCGCGATCTCCGATGGGCAGCTCGACATCGACACCATCCCTGCGCCCGCGCGGTTCCGCACGGGCGTGACCTTCGGACGCGGCGGGCCCTACGGCCGCTACGGCACGTTCGGCTACGACACGTTCTACGACGAGCGCATCGTCGTGCGTGAGGTGTTCGACTCGTTTCTCTGGCTCGACGCGATCGAGGCGCGGTCGTGGGAGGGCTTCATCGCGGGCACCGACGAGCCCGAGCCGCTCTGGCAGCTGTCCGCCGTTGCGACGAGCCAGACCCGCGACCTGCGGCGGCTCATGCCGTTTCTCGTGTTCGCCGCACGCGACTACATCAGCGAGGACACCGGCCGCGCGCGGCGAGTCACCGTGAGCGCCGATGAGTACGGGTTCGAGCTCTACTCCAACGAGTACTGATCTCTGGCCAGATCAGCTGCCCTTGATGTCCGGCGAGATCTCGGGCTTGACCTCTTTG
>JBCDKU010000011.1:0-44047 GCA_038746265.1 Planctomycetota bacterium | reverse complement strand
TTCGAGGTGCTGACCGAGGGCCGGGATCTGGAGCGACGGCTGCACCGCGTGCTGACGTCGGGCCGCAAGGCAATCGTCGTCGCGGATCGGCACTGGGGCGACGCCGCCGGCGGGACCTCAGAACTGGCTCGGTCGCTCAACGCCCGCGGGTATCAGGCCGCCGCGGGCGTTGCGGAGGAACTCGCGCCGCGGCTCGAGGGGCTGGGTGATCGGCGCGGGGCCTCGCTGAATGCCCGGGCCTACGAGCGGTCGTTGCGTTGGGCGCGGGTGCTCGTCGTGGGCGTGGGCGTCGAGCGGCGGCGGGCCGGGCTGCGCGGGTCGGGCGAGGTGTCGGCGGGCTTTACCGCCCGGCTCGTCGCGGATCGCCTGGGTCTGGAGCTTTTCGGCCGGACGGCGCAGGACGATTCGGACATCGAGGCCGAGGTCGAGTTCTCGGCGGCGTGATCGCTAGCTCTTGGCGGCGTCCACGAACGCCCGCGCGCGGTCCGCGTCCACGGGGTTGGACCACAGACCGTCGTGCTTGATGGAGGAACCGACGATGATCGCGTCGGCGTATTCGAGCAAGCTGCGGGCATTGTCGGTCGTCGCGCCGCTGCCGATGAGCACGGGGATGCTGACGGCTTCTTTGACGCGGCGGAGTTCGTCGAGGTCGGCGGGCCTGGCGGTCGAATCGCCCGTCACGATGACGCCCGACGCGCCGAAAAACTCGGCGGCCTCCGCGGCCTGCTCGATCGGGAGATCGGCCGTGAGCGCGTGGCTGGCGTGCTTCTTTTTGATGTCGGCGTAGATTGAGATCTCTTCGGCGTCGAGCTGCTTGCGGTAGCGGAGCAACCGGCCCGCCTCAGCCTCGGCCAGCAGGCCCTCGTCGGCGACGTGGCTGAACACGAAATTCTCGCAGCGGACGAACGACCCGCCCGACGCCAGCGCGACGGCGATCGCCTGGCGGTTGCCGAGCGCGAGGATCTGAACGCCGAACGGGATGTCCACCGCAGACTCGATCTCGAGCGCAACGCGGGTCATCGAGGCGGTGATCTCCGGGCCGATGTCGTCGCCCACGACGTAGGGAACGTCGTGCATGTTCTCGACGATGAGCGCATCAAAGCCGGCGTCCGCGAGGAGGCGGGCTTCCTCGGCGGCGGCCGAGGCGAGCAGCTCGGGCGTGGTCTGGCTCGTCGGCGTTCCGGGCAGAGCGCCGACGTGGATCATCCCGATGAGCGAGCGGCGTGGCACGAAGGGCCGAACGTATGGGGCCATGCCGCCATGATATCCCGTGCAGGCCCCGATCAGCCGGAGCGGCGAGCCGGCTTGTGGCGGCGGGCGTTTCGGTCTACCTTGCTGCACCAATTCCGGGACCGACGGCGGCTCGAGCGTCGCGGCGGTGCCCGGTGACTCCCGAGACCGACAAGCCGAGGACGTTCCGATGGGCAGCTACGAACCGAAGACAACGCCGGACCATTCCCTGACCGGGATGCCCCCGGGCGTGCCCTACATCATCGGCAACGAGGCGGCGGAGCGGTTCAGCTTCTACGGCATGCGGGCGATTCTCGTCGTCTTTATGACGCAGTACGTCCTCACCGCATCCGGCGAGTTCGACAACTACAACGATGAGCAGGCGAAGATCATCTTCCACGCGTTCGTGTGGCTGGCGTACCTCACGCCCATGATCGGCGCGATCATCTCGGACGTCTTCTGGGGCAAGTACAAGACGATCCTGATCATCTCACTGCTCTACTGCGTCGGGCACGGCCTGCTCGCGCTCATGGACCTCGGCCCCCACTTCGGGACTTGGGACATGAAGCCGTTCATGTACGCGGGGCTGCTGTTCATCGCGTTCGGTGCCGGCGGCATCAAGCCGTGTGTTTCGGCGAACGTCGGCGATCAGTTCGGGCGGAAGAACAAGCACCTGATGACACAGGTGTTCAACTGGTTCTACTTCTCGATCAATGTCGGTGCCGTGGGAAGCCAGCTGCTCACCCCGATCCTGCTCGACAAGTTCGGCCCGTGGCTCGCCTTCGGCTTGCCCGGCGTGCTGATGGCGATCGCCACGTTCATCTTCTGGCTCGGCCGCAAGCGGTTCATCCACGTTCCGCCCGCGGGCTGGCAGAGATTCAAGAGAGAGACATTCAGCCCCGACGGCGTGACGGCGCTCAAGAACCTCTCGCCCCTCTTCCTTGTGTTCGTGCCGCTTTTCTGGGCGATCTTCGACCAGACCGGGTCGGCATGGGTCCTTCAGGCGGAGCGCATGCACCGCGATTTCATCGGGATCGACTGGCTCCCATCGCAGATTCAGGCCGTCAACCCGTTCCTGATTCTCGTCGGCATCCCGATCTTTACCTACGGCGTCTACCCGCTGCTCGGCAAGCTGTTCAAGGTCACACCGCTCCGGAAGATCGGTATCGGCTTGCTTGTGACGGCGATTTCGTTCGGTATCAGCGCTCTGATCGAGATGGGCATCCAGTCCGGTGCCACGGAAGCAGCGGCGCTGATCTGGGCCGATGCGCTCGCGATCCAGCCGGATCTCGGCGAGGTCGCGCCCAAGCTGGAACTCGCGATTCGTCAAGCCCGTGAGGCCGGCTTGGACGAATCAACGATCCAGGGGCACCTGCAGAACATGCCCAACATCGGCTGGCAGTTCCTCGCGTACATCATCCTGACGGCGGCCGAGATCATGGTCTCGATCGTGTGCCTCGAGTTCGCCTACACCCAGTCACCGCCCAAGATGAAGTCGTTCATCATGGCGGTGTACTTCCTGAGCGTGGCACTCGGGAACGTCATCGTGATCGGCGTGAACGCGGTGCTGGAAACCCTCAAGGACGACGCGGGCAACTCACCGCTCGACGGCGCGGCGTACTACTGGCTCTTCACGATCTCGATGGCGGCCGTGGCTGGCATCTTCGTGATCTGGTCCCGGACGTACAAGGGCCGCACCTTCATCCAGGGCGAGACCGACGAGGACATCGTCGATGCCGAGGCCGAAGCGGAGGGCACCGAGCAGGGCTGATCCGGGTGTAGACTCAGGCGATGACCGGCAGCCACGGCGACCCCGCCGACCTCTTCCAGACCGGCGCGACGCGGCGTGAGGCCGACATCGTGCTCATCCCCGCGCCGCTCGAGGCGACCGTCTCCTACGGCGGCGGCACGCGGTACGGCCCCACCGCGATCGCGCGGGCCGCCCCGCAGCTCGACGAGGTCGATCCGGTCTTCGGACCCTTCCACGAGACCCGGATCATCATCGACCCGCTCGACGAATCACTCGGCGCGATCTGCGGACAGGTCAACGAGGTCCGCCAGCAGCCCGAGACCTCCGAGCGGCTCGGCCGCCTCAACGAGCTGACCATCCGCGCCCACGACCGCATCCACGCGCTCGTCACCGGCGTGTTCGACTCCGGCAAAACGCCCGGCGTGATCGGCGGCGAGCACTCCGTCGCCTACGGCGCGATCCGTGCCGCCGCGGACCGCTACGAGGGGCTGGGCGTCCTCCAGATCGACGCCCACATGGACCTGCGCGAGAACTATGAGGGTTATGTCTGGTCGCACGCCTCGGTGATGCACAACGTCGTCGAGCTGCCGCGGCTGGGGATCCTCGTGCAGGTCGGCGTCCGCGACATCAGCGCCGATGAGTACGCCAAAGCCAACGCCGACCCCAAGATCCGCGCGTTCCCGATGGGCCAGCTCGACGACGCGATGGACGGCGGCGCGCCGTGGAGCGAGCTGCGCGACCGGATGATCGACATGCTCCCCGAGCGCGTGTGGGTGTCGTTCGATATCGACGGGCTCGAGCCGCACCTGTGCCCGGGGACCGGGACGCCCGTGCCGGGCGGGCTGAGCTTCCACCGCGCAACGTCGCTCCTGCAGCGGATCCGCGAGACGGGCCGCAAGGTCGTGGGCTTCGATCTGGTCGAGGTCGCGCCGTCGCTCGGTGCCCCGGAGGGACGCGACAGCATCGACGCGATCGTCGGGGCCCGCGTCCTCGCGCGGCTGTGCATCGTTGCGGGGACCGCGGCGCGGCTCGGGCGCTAGGGACCGAAGGGCGACGGAGCGCTGATCGCGATGCTCACCAGCTCGCTCAGCAGAATGCCGGGCAGGAAGATGAACCCGCCCGCAAACCAGAAGACGAGCATGAAGCCACCGAGCATGACCCAGCGGCCGTTCTCGGATTCGGCGAACCGGGCGTACGCGGGGATCAGCGAGGTCGCGATGCGGCCGCCGTCGAGCGGCATGATCGGGATCATGTTGAACAGCGCCAGCGCGATGTTCAGCATGATGCCGAACTGGAAGAACAGCGTGAAGTTGCTGTAGAGCGGCTCATCTACGCCCGCGGCACGGCCGCCGAAGACCCATGCGATCAGACCGACGATCGACGCGATCGCGAGCAGCACGTTCATGCCCGGGCCGGCGATGGACACAAGGACATCCCCGTAGCGGCCGCGGAGGCGCGTCGGATCGACGGGCATCTGGCCCCAGGTGATGCCGAGGAGGGCGAATATAATCAGCGCGACCGGGCCCATGTGGACGAGCGGGTTCCAGGTCATGTGACCGAGATCACGCGGAGTAGTATCGCCCAGCTTCAGCGCGGTCCAGCCGTGCGCGAGCTCGTGCAGGATGATCGAACCGATCACCCAGGTCACCCACGAGATGAGGATGACCGTGCCGTTGGGGAGGCTCATTGTGTCCTCGACCCACCAACCCACGGTTGCGTCTCCGATATCTGAGTGATCAGCAGCCCGACGGCAGAGCGATCAGGCCGCGGTCTCGCCGGCCTTGACGGTCGCGTTGGAAACCTTGAGGGCCTCCTCGACGAGACGATCGAACAGCTTCGGATCCTCGATCGCGATCTGGCTCAGCATCTTGCGGTTGATGATGATGTTCGCGTTCTTGAGCCCGTTCATGAACCGGCTGTAGCGCGTGCCGCGCATCTTGCAGGCGGCGGTGATGCGGGTGATCCAGAGGGCCCGGAAGTCACGCTTGCGCTGACGGCGGTCGCGGTAGGCGTAGGTGCCCGCGCGGATGACGGCGTCCTTCGCGCGGTAGGGCGACTTGTGGTTGGAGCCGAAGTAGCCGCGGGCCTGACGGAGCAGGCGCTTGCGGGCCTGATTGCGGGCGGCGCCCTTGCGAACACGTGGCATCGGTCACACTCCTTCGCGCCCGGCGGAGCGGCGTGGAACAACGCCGACTTGCTCACCCGACGGGCTACGGGTTTGAATCAGTCTTCAGGATCGGTCTTTAGTTCTTGCCGTCACGCTCGGCGAGGTAGGCCTCGAGGGCCGCCTTGCGCTCGGCGATCTTCTGCTTCTGGATCTCGGCTCGCTGCTCGGGGGTCGGGTTCGACCGCAACGACGCGCGGGGCATCGTCCGACCGCGGATGCGCCGGAACAGCAGGCGGCCGAACCGCTTGCTCTCGGCATCGGACAGGATCGCGTCCATGCGGAGGTGGCGCAGACGCTTGCCCGTCTTGTGCGAGCGGAGGTGCTGGTGGTACGCCTTGCGGTGGCGAACCTTGCCGGTCTTCGAGATGCGGACCCGCTTGAGCAGACCCTTGTGTGGCTTGTTCTTGCCCATCACCAACGCCCTCTAAGGGATTTCACGGCTGGAATCACGCCGGACGGACTCCGTCTGGCGGGACCGCAACGGTAGGCGGGCAGCCTCTCCCAGGCAATCGGCCCCAGCCAACGACGAGACCCGATCAGGGCCCAAGGAAGACATCGTGGACCGAGCGGGGCAGTTCGGCCTCGCTGCCGGTGATCAGCCCGCGGCGGATCCGCTCGGCCCGGACGGCCTCCTCGGTCTGGCGGGGGAGCCAGACGTTGTCGCCCGAGGCGGTCACGGGCGTCGTGGTCCAGTCGAACGAGCCGTCGAGGCGGAGCATGTGCTGGCCCTCGCCGTCGTGGTTCGGGCTGTTGGCCTCGGGGCTGACCTTCTCGCCCCGGAGGCTGGCGTACACGATCGGGGAGCGGTCAGCCATCAGGACCCCGCCGCCCGGCATCCGCCACCGGCGCGGGGCGCTGCCCCACATCAGGCGGTAGCTGTAGGAGACATTCTCGAGCGAGCGCCAGTCTTGGGCGAGGACCTGATCCGGGTCCACGACCGCGTCCTCGTTGCCGGGGCAGGCGAGGATCTCGAGCGGGGCGTAGTTCGAGCGGACTAGCACGAAGAGGTTCGCGGAATTGGACTGGCCGGGCGTGCCGACCCGGACCCACGAGCCCGCGAAACCGCCCGCGTTCATCGGGAGGGCGTCGTCGTTGTCGCCCGCGTAGGTGTCGAAGGCCGAGGCGAGCCCGCCCAGGTTGGCGAGGCACGCGGTCTGAAGTTGGTTCTGCCGCAGCGTGCTCATCAGCGGTGAGAAGATCGCAAAGCCCAGAAGGATGATCGCCGCGATGCCGCCGAGGTCCGCGAGACGGAATCGTCCGCGGCCTGCCGACACGAACGGGATCGGCTCGGCCGTTTGGGCCTCCTCGATCGCGTCCATGGCGCGGGCGATCCGGGCGTCGCGGTTCTCGGCGATCCACGCCTCGGTCTCGGCATCGAGCGTGCAGACCGCGTCGCGGAGCGACTCGTGCACGCGGGCCTGCTCGCGGACGCCCCGGGTGACGCGGGCCGCCCGGAAATCCTCGAGGACGATCGCGTCGAGGGCGCTCGCGCTGTCGGGCGTCAGCTCCGGAAGCCGTTCGGGGACAGCCTCGTCTGCAGGCGGATCGAGCGCGAGCAGTCCCAGCAGGCCGGCAAGACGTTCGGCGCGCGGGCGGTGCTCGTCGGGGACGCCGTCGAGGTCGTGCTGCGCGTCGAAGAGCGCGTCGATGGCTTCGGCATCACTCGGCGTGAGCCGGTGCTGGTCGTGGTCAGGAGCCGGATCTGTCACGGTCATCATCCCCCTTGGTGACGTCGGTCCAGTGCTTGGCGAACGAGGCGACCGCGGCGTGCAGCCGGCTCTTGACGGTGCCGAGCGGGACGCCGAGGTCGTCGGCGATCTGGGCGTAGCTGAGCCGCTGGAAGTACGCCAGCAGCAGGATCTCGCGGAGCGTCGGGCTCATCCGATCGATCGCCTTCTGGACGAGCTTGCTCTGGTCGGAGACGGTCATCCGGTCGTCGGGCAACGGGATATCGATCTCCATCAGGTCGATGAAGGTCGTCTCGCCGTCCGAGCCCACGGGCGCTGAAAGATCGAGCGTGCGGCGGCGACCTCGCTTGCGGAGCAAATCACGGCCTTTGTTCGCGGCGATCGTGAAGAGCCAAGGCCGGAACCGCCGCGAGGTGTCGAAGCTGTCCGCGGAAAGGTGGACCTGCAGAAAGGTCTCCTGCAGGACGTCGTCCGCGCCGGCTCGGTCGCCCACAAGGCGGTAGAGGAACCGGACGAGGTCGTCGTGATAGCGTGCGAAGAGCGTTTCGAGCGCCGCGCGGTCCCCGGTCCGATAGTCGGCCAGAAGCCGCTCGTCGGTGCGATCGTTGTCGGCGTGCTGGATTTCGATGCTCGGTCTCTGTGAGGAAGACGAGGCCAACCGGAGGCGATTCGAGCCGGATGCTACTGCCCCCGCGGCCGCCTCGCGCAGGCCCTGAACGGCCGAGAATGCGGATTGTGGGGCAGGAATCGCGGGCGGCATGGGTGCAATACGGCGGGCGGAACGCCGTTGTTCGGAGGATGAGTCCGTTGGCGGCGGCAGCGCACAACCCGTCCCGGGAGCCCGATGGGCCCGGGGAAGATCGGGGGTCGCCCACGCCCGAGGCGGACGAGGCCGCTGCGCGCGAGCTCCGTGAGCTCGTTTCGCGGGCGGCTTCTGGCGAGGAGGCCGCGTGGCGCGACCTTCTCGGGCGGTACGCGCGGCGGGTGTTCGCGCTCGCCAAGAGCCGGCTCGGGTCCCCCGAGCTTGCCGAGGAGGTCGCGCAGGACGTGTTTGTCAGGGTCGCCCAGAGCTTCAGCCGTGCGAGAGCCTCCGGCGGCTATACCGAGGCCGACCGGTTCGAGCCGTGGCTCTTCCGGATCGCGATGAACCGGATCCGCGACGAGGGGCGGGCAAGGTCGAGGCGTGGCAAGATGCAGCAGGGGCTGATCGATCGCGGGGACGGGTTCACCGAGCACGCCCCGGATCAGCAGGAGCCCGCCGATGTGCGGTCGCTGCGTGCGGCGATCGACGAGCTGGGCGACGCGGATCGAGAGGTCGTGGAACTGCGGCACCACGGGCAGATGAGCTTTCAACAGATCGCCGATCAGCTCGGCGAGCCGATGGGAACCGTGCTTGCCCGGCATCACCGGGCGCTCAAGAAGCTCCGGTCGAAGCTGGAGCCGAACGACGAGACGGGCGGAAACGATCATGAGTAGCAACGCCAACCAACCCGATCCGATCGAGAGCCGGCTGGACGCCCTAGGCGAGATGGATCGCTCGGCGATGCCCGCGGGCCTCGTTGATCGCATCGCGGAGGCAACGGCGCACGCGCCGGATCTGAAGCTGGTCGGCGACGCCGAGCAGCGCGTGGGCGGGGTCTGGCGCATCGCGGCGTGGGGCATCGGCCCGCTCGCGGCGGCCGCGGTGGTGATGCTGATGGCGCTCCCGGCGCTCCGAAGCACCCCCACCTCCGGCTCAAGCGACGGCGGCTTCACCGAGGTCGCGCTGATCGAAGCGGAGCTGGACGCGTTTCTGGAGATCGACGACCAGTTCATGATCGGCGGGACGACCGTCGCGGACTCTGACAGCTACGAGGCGTGGACCGCAGAGACATGGCTCGAGCTCGACGATTCGCTCAGCGAGGAGACGCCGTGAACGAGAGTTCGGGGATCAAGCCGAGATCGATGACCGCCCGCGTGTGGTTCGCGGCGAGCGCGGTGCTCGTGACCGGGCTGGTCGCGGGCACGGCGACCTTGCAGCCCGACCGCCCGCCGAGTCGCGAACCGGGACCGGAGATGGTTCGACCGAGCGAGCCGCCCATGATGGGGCGCGATGTGATGCGTACGGTGCTGAGCCGCCAGCTCGAGCGGGTCGGCGAGCTTGAGACCAAGCTCGAAGCAGCGATTCGGGATCTTGACGGCGGCGCGGATCCGGCGGACGTGCTGGGGGCGCTGCCGAGCCGCGAGGACATCGCGGAGTCGTTCGCGCTCGCCGATGGTCCTCGCCTGGGCGACGGTCGGATCCGTGACCGGATCGCCGAGCGCCGCGGCGGGCCCGACGGACCCGGCGGACCGCCCGAAGGCGGGCCCGATCCGCGGGGCGAGGATCTCACCGATGAACAACTGCAGCGGATCCGCGCATTCATCGATCGGCGTATCCCGCCGCTGGCAGCTCGGCTCGAGCGGGCGGCGGAGCGGAGCCCGGAAGCGGAAGATCGGCTGTTGCGGCGTGTCGCGCCGCGTCTGATGGAAACGGTGAAGCTCGCCGAGAAGGACCGGCGATTGGCCGAGCTGCGCGTGCGGGAGATGCTGGTCTCGTTCGAGGTCGTGGACGCGATGCGGGCGATCGGCCGCGCGGGTGAGGACTCGGCGGCCTCGGAGCAGGCTCGGACAGATCTGGAAAGCGCACTCCGCAAGCAGCTCGAGACGCGGCTCGCCTTCGAGCAGCGCGAGCTGGAGCGCACGATCGAGAACGCGAAGACCCGGCGTGACCAGCTGCAGCAGAAAGCCGCGGACCTCGACGCCCGCGTTGAGGAGCGGGCGGTAGAACTCATCGAGCAAGCCAGGAACTGGCGCCGCGGACGCGGCCAACGCAGCGGCGGCGGCGGCTAAACGCGGATCACGCTTGCCGCGATACGCGGGAGCGCCGTCGCGAGCACACCGATCGACTTGAGATACTCGTCGAGCACCAGGTGCTCGTGCGGCGTGTGGTCGAGCGTGCTGTCGCCCGGGCCGTACGCGGCGATCGGGCAGTTCCAGACCGGCCCAACAACGTTGAGATCGGCGGTGCCGGTCTTCAGCTTCGGGCGCGGCTGGGCTCCCATATCGCGGATCGCGGACGAGATCGCCTGCACCACCGGGTCTGAGCGTGTGACGGCGTGGGCGACTTCCTTGCCTTCGACCTCGATCGTGAGCTGATCCGGCGCAGCCTCGCGGCAGAGGGCTTCCATCTCGTCGGGGCCGAGCGCGGGCGGGAGTCGGAAGCCGCCGCGGATCTCGGCCCATTCGTTCAGCCCGTCGCCGCCGCTGGAGATCGAGCGTGCGGAGACGAGGACGCGGTCAAAGAGCCGGGTGTGGTCGTTGTTGAAGGCGTCGATGCGATCGAGGACGCGACGCCACCAATTCAGCAGGAGATCGGTCGCGGATTCCTCGGGGCCCGCGCTGTGCGAGGTGGTCGTCTCGGCCCGGGCGTGGATGACCAGCCGGCCCTTGTAGCCCAGCGTGACGCCGTCCCAGCCACTGGGCTCGCCGATGACGCACGCGGCGGGTGACAGGCGCGACCTGACATGGTTCGCGCCGGGCGAGTGCGGGGTTTCCTCGCCGAGCGCAGCGATGACGGTGCAGCGGACGCCCTCAGAAAGCTCGGCCCGCGCTGCGGCGCAGAGCATCGCCGCGAGCGGTCCCTTGGCATCGACGGAACCTCGGCCGTCGAGGATGCCGTCTTCGATGCGCACGGGGATGTCGCCCGGCACAGTGTCGATATGGCCCAGCAGCGCGATCTCGGTCGCGGACTCAGACAGATCGCCGCAGCGCGCGATGCCGTTGCCGGCTTCGTCGGTCTCGGTCTCGAATCCGAGCAAGTCGGCGAAGGCGATGAATCGCTCGACAGCCGCGGCTTCGTTCCCCGAGACGCTCGGTGTGTCGACGAGGTCGCGGATGAACGCGATGGCTTGCTCGTCAGTCGGCGTCACGCGGTCGCCGCCTCGAAGCGTGTGCCTGCGCCGGCTCGGGCGGCGGCGATCGGGTTGTCGCCGTTGGCCGAGCCGATCGTGACGCGAGCGACGCCTCCGGCGATGGCTTCCTCGGCGGCGAGAACCTTGTTCTTCATGCGGCCCTTGGCGGCGGCGCGGATCTGGTCGGGGTCGGTCGCATGGGCGATCAGGCTCGACCGGTCCGAAGGGTCAGCGAGAACGCCCGGGACGTTCGAGAGCAGCAGCAGCTCGTCGGCGTTGAGCGCGGCGGCGGTCGCGGCCGCGGCACGATCGGCGTCCACGTTGATCGCGGTGCCGTCGTCGGTCACCGCGGGCGGGCAGAGGACGGGGATGCGCCCAGAGTCGAGCAGCATGCTCAGGAAGTCCGCGTCCACGCCAGTGACCTTGCCCGAGAGATCGTCGCGGATGATGACTGTGCGACCGTCCTCGACCGCGCGGATCGCGGTCTTGCGCTCGCCCGTCCAGATGCCCGAGTCGATGCCGCTCAGGCCCACGGCGTTGATGCCGTGGCGGCGGAGCGACTCGACGAGGCCCTTGTTGACCTTACCGCAGTAGACCATCTCGAAGATCTCGATCGTGCGTCGGTCCGTTCGGCGGCTTTCGTGCCCCGAGGGGCTTGTGATGAACCGGGGCGGGTGGCCCAGCGCCTCGGCGACGACGTTGGTCTCGTGCGAACCGCCGTGGACGAGGACGGCTCGCGTGCCGGCCTTGACGAGCTCGGCGAACTCGGCGGCGATCGGGCCGAGGTCGATGCCCTCGCCGCCGCCGACCTTGATCACCACGGTGCGCGGCTGCGCCGCGAGGGACCGGGGATCGGGGACCGGGGACCGGGGTTGTGATTCGGTGTGGCTCATGTGATGTTCAAGAGGGGTAGATGCCCGGGAACGTCAGGCCCGCGGTCTCTTCGAAGCCGCGGGCGACGTTCATGGATTGGATGGCACTGCCGGCGGCGCCCTTAACGAGATTGTCGATGGCGCTCAGGACGATCACGCGACCCGAGCGTTCGTCGATCGCGAAGCCGACATCGGCGTGGTTGGTGCCGGCGACGATCTTCGGATCGGGCAGGCGGTGCATGCCGCCGGCGTCGGCGACGATGCGGACGAACGGCTCGCGGGCGTACTGCTCGCGGTAGAGCGAGCGGAGCTGCTTGATGTCCACGGGCTCGGTGGGCGTGACGTGGGCGGTGCAGAGCACGCCCCGGACGATCTCGATCGCGGTGACCGTCACGTCGAGATCGAGATCACCGAGCGCTTGCAGGACCTCGGCGGTATGACGGTGGCCGCTCGGGGAGTAGGTCCGCGTCGCGCGGGAGCGGACGGGGTGGTGCGAGCCGGCGGAGGCTTCCGCGCCGGATTCGCTCGAGCCGACCTTGATGTCGCAGAGGACGCGCTCGATCAGGCCCGCGCGGGCGAGCGGCATGAGGGCAAGGTTCATGGCGGTCGCGTTGCAGCCCACGCCCGAGATCAGGCTTGCACCGGCGAGGTCGCGTCGGTGGATCTCGGGGAGGCCGTAGACGGCGTCGGCGAGCGCGGCTGGGCTCGGGTGGGCCTCGCCGTACCATCGCTCGTAGACCGCGGGGTCGCGAAGGCGGAAGTCGGCCGAGAGATCGATGACGGTCGTCCCGAGGCTTCGGTAGCGGTCGATGTCGCCCGCGGCTGTGCCGTGGGGCGTGCAGAGGAAGAGCACGTCGCAGGGCTGGAGGTGCTGCGGGTCGCTGAAAGTCAGCGTGGTGTGGCCGCGCAGGTTCGGGTGGACGCGGTGGATGGGCTTGCCCGCGAGCGAGCGCGAGGTCACCTGGGCGATGGTCGCCTCGGGATGGCCTACAAGCAGACGAAGCAGCTCGCCGCCCGTGAAACCCGTGCCGCCGACGATGGAGCAGGTCAGGCTCACGCCGGGGCCCCCACTGGTGTCGTCGCCGATGATCCAGGCCGCGAACGGGCGATCTCGATGACGTGCTGCGCGACGCGGCCCGGGATGTCCACGCCGGTCGTGGTGATGCTGTTGCGGAACTCCATCGAGTGGTTCAGCTCGTTGACGAGCAGGCCCCGCCTCGGGCACTCGAACAGATCGACGGCGGCGATGTCCGCCCCGGTGCAGGCCGCCGCGCGAGTCGAGATGTCGGCGATGTCCGGGGTGATCTCGATGCCGCGGGCGACGGCCCCGCGGGCGGTGTTGGTGACCCAGTGCTCACTCTCACGGCTGATGCCGGCGATCGCCTCGCCGCCGACGACGAAGATCCGCAGGTCGCGGCCCGGCTTGTCCACGTGCTCTTGGACGTAGACGACGTGCTGCTGGGGTGAGGGCAGGGCGAAGCGGTGCTCGATCACCGCCTCGGCCGCGTCGCGGTCGTTGATCCGAGCAACCAAGCGGCCCCAGGAGCCGACGGTCGGCTTGATGACAGCCGGGTAGCCGATCGCCTCTATCGCCTCGATCGCGGCCTCGGGGCTGGTCGCGACGCAGACGCGAGGCTGCGGGACACCCGCTTGTTCGAGGGCGAGCGAGGTCTGCAGCTTGTCGGAGCAGATCTCGATCGCCGAGGCGGGGTTGACGACGCGGACGCCGAAACGCTCGAGCACGCGGACGGCCGTGATCGAGGCCGTCAGCGAGAGGCTGCGATCGACGACGGCGTCAAACGCCGACCATCGGCTCGCCTCGGCGAGGTCGAAGCTGACCGTCCGCAGATCGATGGGCTCGACGGTGACACCCGCTTTCTCGAACGCCTCGATCAGCAGGCGTTCTTCCTCGCGGATGCGGACGTAGAGCAGGGCGATTCTCACTGGGTGGCCTCCGGGCGTGCTGCGATCGAATCTGGCGTGCGGCGGTCACGCCCGGTTCTCCGGCCGGGCGTCGGTCTCTCTCAATCCAGCGGGGCGGCTCGGTTATTCGCCCCAGTCTTCCTCGACCTCGGGGGCGAGGGCGAGGGTGAGCGGGTTGGTGGAGGTGACCTCGAGCTCGGCGCCGCAGTCCTGGCAGACGACGATCTCGCCGTTGAGCGGGGCGCGGGTGAGGGTGATCTCGGCGCCACACTCGGGGCAGGTGGTGGTGATGGCGGCGGCGGTCGTGCTTGCGGTGGTCATTTGGATGCTCCTTCTGGCTTTGGTGATGGGTTTGGCTGACTGGATCGAACTGAAACGGTGAAAAACGACAAGAGCCCCGGGCGGTGTTGCTCGGGGCTCGGAAAGGCTGACGATCTTGTGGTCTGAGTGCTGCTCAGATCACGCCGCGTGCCTGCACCGATGGCCCGGAGACTTTTTTGGTCTCTTTGGCTTTGGCCAGGCTGTTGATCGCGGTCGTGTTCATGGCGTGCTGCCGGAGTATCGGTCACTCCGGTGGAAGACCTTTGGCATTCACCGGGTTGGGGTCAAGCGGGGACTGTGGGTTTTTGCTCGATCGGGCGTTCTGCGGGCCCTGTGGGCGGCGGGGCGGTTTACCATGACGGATCGCCGTTTCCCGCGGGGCAGGACGCCCCCGCGTCTGTTCTGGGGCCCTCGTTTTCGAAGCGACGCCCGCATGCAAGGATCACGCGTATGACGCCGTCCGCCGCCACGACCGCCAAGGCCCCGATCGAAGTCTCCGCCGCCATGCCCAGTCTCGCGCACCTGTCGTCCGCCGGAGCCCGCGAGCTCGCGGAGAAGATCACCTCGAAGACCGCGACGATCGGCGTGGTCGGGCTCGGATACGTCGGGCTCCCCCTCGTCAAGGCGGTGTTCCGCGCAGGCTTCAGGGTCATCGGCTACGACGTGGATGCGGGCAAGGTCGAGAAGCTCGGCCGGGGCGAGGCGTACCTCAAGCATCTCGGCGAGGACTTCTGCAAGGATCTCGCCGAGTCGGATCGGTTCTCGCCGACCAGCAACGACCAGGCACTCGCGGACGCGGACATCATCCTGCTGTGCGTGCCCACGCCGCTCGGGCAGCACCGCGACCCGGATTTGAGCTATGTGCTCAACAGCACGCGGATGGTCGGCCAGACGCTCCGCCGCGGGCAGCTGATCGTGCTGGAGTCCACGACCTACCCGGGCACGAGCCGCGACGAGATGCTGCCGCTGCTCGAGAAAGCCGGCGCGACGAAGGGCCTGACGTTCGGCGAGGACTACTTCATCGCGTACAGCCCCGAACGCGAGGACCCCGCGCGGCCCGGCTACACGACGGCGACGATCCCGAAGCTCGTGGGCGGCGTGGACGCCGACTCGGGCCGGCTCGCGTCGGCGTTCTACCGGCTCTTCATCGAGCAGGTGCACGACGTGTCGTCGGCCGAGGTGGCCGAGGCGGCGAAGCTGCTCGAGAACATCTACCGCGCGGTCAACATCGCGATGGTCAACGAGCTGAAGGTCATCTTCGACCGCATGGGCATCGACATCTGGGAGGTCATCGCGGCCGCGAAGACCAAGCCTTTCGGCTTCCAGGCGTTCTACCCGGGGCCGGGCCTCGGCGGGCACTGCATCCCGATTGATCCGTTCTACCTGACGTGGAAGGCGAAGGAGACGGGGTACGCGACGAAGTTCATCGAGCTCGCGGGCGAGATCAACCAGCACATGCCTCGGTATGTCATCAGCCGCACGATGGAGGCGCTCAACCACGACGGCGTCGCGCTCCGCGGGGCGAAGGTCATGGTCGTCGGGCTGGCGTACAAGCCCAACGTGGACGACGTCCGCGAATCACCGGCAGCGGAAATCATCAAGCTGCTGCACGAGCACGGGGCCGAGGTGAGCTACCACGACCCGCACGTGCCCGAGTTCCCGCCGATGCGTCGGTACCAGTACGACATGAAGTCGGTGCCGCTGAACACCGGGACGCTCGACGCGATGGACTGCGTACTTGTGATCACCGACCACGACGCGGTCGATTGGGACACGATCGGCAAGGGCGCGAGACTGGTGGTGGATACCCGCAACGCGATGGCCCGCGCGACCGCGCCCTCGGCCCGGATCGTCAAGGCGTGACGACGAGGTCGGGCGGGATCTCGCCGCGATAGATCGATTCCAGTGCCTCGGCATGGGCTGACTCGGTCCGGTGCGCGAGCGCTGCCGCGGCATCGAACGAGTTCAGCTCCCCCGCTGCCCGCGCGGCCCGGATCTGTTCGATCGCGCGGTCGAGCGAGCCCGGCTCGTCGAACCGGAAGGCGAAGCCGATGCCGGTCTCATCGAGGAAGGCCCGCATACCGCCTCGGTCGGTGACGAGCACGTTGGTGCCGCACGCGACCGCCTCGGCGAGGACGAGCGGGTCGTTCTCATCGGTCATGGCGGGGAGAACAAGGACATGAGACGCGGCGATCTCGCGGGCGGCGGCGTCGGGATCGAGACGGCCGAGCCGAGTCGCGGATGTGAGCTGCGGGAGCAGCGAGCCGTCGCCCACGACGCGGAGCTCGATGTCGTCACGCGACCCGATCGCGCGGGCGAATTCGACGACGCCCTTCTCCGGTTCGACGCGGCCCACGAAGACGAACCGCAGCGGGCCCTCGACGGACCGCGTTCCCGGGTCGAACGCTGCGGGAGCGAGGTTGGGGAGCCGAACCACAGGTCGATCGATCATCGACGCGATTCGAGTTGCGACTGGCAGGCCCGGGCAGATGACACACGAGAGTGCGTTCCGCAGGTTTCGGACTCGGTAGCTGATGACGTGCTGCAGGACTCGCGCAATCGATCTCGCGGGCGATAGATCCCAGCGTGTCGCGAGAACGCCGGCGAGCGATCGGCAGCGGGCGAGTGATGCGGCGTGGGTGCCGCCGCCCATCCAGTCGAATCGGACGCCGCCCGGGCTGGGGCAGATCAGGTGCTGGTCGTGGGCCGTGAGGACGAGGCGGACGCCGTGATTGCGGACTTCATCGAGCACGGCCGGCGAGAGCAGGTGGTAGATGTTGTGGGCGTGCACGATGTCGGGCTTGAAGGTGTCGATCGCGGCCGCAACTCGCTTGCGATGCTGTCGCGAGTTGATGTACGCGAGCAGCGATCGGGGCTTGGTGCCGGCGTCCGAAGCGCCGAAGACCGCCTCGATCTCGTGCCCGCGTTCGACGAGGATTCGCCGCTCGAGTTCGACGACGCGCTCGGCGCCGCCGCCGTGCTCGTAGTCGTTGAGAAACAGGACCCGCATCGCGCGGAGGGTACACGCGAGCCGCGTTGACCGCGCGGCTCGGTCGGCTCTATCCTCGCGGCTTCGATTGCGGAAAGGCAGCGATTCATGGTCGAGAGCAAACGGCGGATTCTGGTCCTGGGCCCTCACACCGACGACGGGGAGCTCGGGTGCGGCGGCCTGATGAACAAGCGGGTCGAGGCGGGCCACGAGGTGTGGTACGCGGTATTTAGCTGGTGCCGGCGGTCGGTCCCGGACGGGCTGCCCGAGGACATCCTGCGGACCGAGGTCCGCAACGCCGTGGACATCCTGGGCATGGATCCCGAGAAGCAGCTCATCCTCTACGACTACGACGTCCGGACGTTCCCGGAGCACCGCCAGGCGATCCTCGAGGACATGATCAAGCTCCGCGCGGACCTCAAGCCCGACCTGGTGCTCGCGCCCTCGCCCAACGACGTGCACCAAGACCACCAGACGATCAGCCGCGAGGCGATCCGCGCGTTCAAGAAGTCTTCGATCCTGTGCTACGAAGAGCCGTGGAACAACGTGGTGTTCACGACCAACGCCTTCGAGAAACTCGAGCAGCGGCACATCGATAAGAAGATGGAAGCCCTCGCGGCCTATGAGAGCCAGCGGAAGCGGCCCTACTTCCAGGAAGACGTGATGCGGTCGCTCGCGGTGACGCGCGGCGCGCAGCTCGAGGGCGGCTACGCCGAGGCGTTCGAGGTCATCCGCTGGATGCTGTGACCGCTTCGGTGCTCTCGAGATCGACCTCGAACCTCTCGGCCCACGCGATCAGGTTAATCCACCGCCACATGAACTGGCCGAAGTCCCGCCTCTCGGCCCGCACGTCGCGCCAAATCGCGACGACGCGCTCCTGATCGAGCCCCGGCATCCGATGGGCGGTTTCGCTCGTCAAGACGCCCTCGACCCACGACCCGAGTGCGCCCAGCCAGCTCGCGATGGGCGTCGTGAAGCCGACCTTGTCACGGCGGTCGAGGATCTCATCGGGCACGATGCCGCGCATCGCGCGGCGGAACAGGGCTTTCGCGGTTCCGCGGTTGTCCACAAGATAGCGCTCGGGCATCGAGAGCGACAGCTCGGCGAACTGCGGCGTGATGAACGGGACGCGGCTCTCGATGCTGAACGCCATCGAATTTCGGTCCTCGTAGCGGAGCAGGTGCGGGAGCGAGGATCGCAGGGCCGAGTCCTTGAGCCAGGCGCGGAGTGCCTCGGGGTCGATCGACTCGACGGCGCGCCGGTCCTCAGCGCCGCGCTCGCGGAACCATGCCGAGTCGAGCCACGCGGGTCCTGAGACCGCGCCGGGAGCCGACTTCCTCGCGAGCGCCTTGCCCCAGCTCTTGATGGCGAGCTGCGAGAGCGGCGTGTCGGGGCAGTGCCACGCGACGCCGAGCAGGTAACGCATTGAGCCGATCGCGTCGCCCGAGCGGAGCAGCGACACGAGCCGCGCGGTGCGTGTCGCGCCCTGGTAGCCGCCGATGAGTTCGTCGGCTCCCTGCCCGTCGAGCATGACCTTGATGCCCGCGTCGTGGGCTGTCTGGAAGACGCGGTGCTGGGCGTAGATACTCGTGCCGGAGAAGGGCTCGTCCTGGGTCTCGATCAGGTGGTCGAGGTCTCGGACGAGCTCATCGAACGTGGGACGGACCTTGTGCGGGATGCAGCCGATCTTCTTGTTCACCCAATCGATCCACGATTCCTCGCTCAGGTCGCGATCGACGGGGATGTAGCTGAACGTGTGGATCTCGGCGTCCTTGCCCGCGACATGGCGGACGGCGCTGACGATGGCGGACGAATCGATGCCGCCCGAGAGGCACGCGCCGACCTGGACGTCGCTCCGCAGGTGCAGGCGGATCGATTCGAGGAACGCCTCGCGGAGCCGCTCGGCCTCGTCCTCGAACGAGCCGGGATTCGGCGCGGGCTGCGGATCGAAGGACCAGTAGGGCTCCGGCTTGCTCGCGCTGCCGCCGACCGGCACGCGCATCGAGCAGCCCGGCAGGAGCTGGCGGACATCGGCGAGGAGCGTCTGCTCGCCCGCGTCGGTCGAGCCGTAGCGGAGGTAGTCGTAGAGCCGCTGGGGATCGAGCCGCCGCTCAACGCCCGGGAACGCGAGGACGGCCTTGATCTCCGACGCGAACGCGAAGCCCGCGTCGGTCTGGGCGTAGTACAGCGGCTTGATGCCGAAAGGATCGCGGACGAGCAACACCTCGCGCGTCTCGGCATCGAGCAGCGCGAAGGCGAACATGCCGACGAGCCGAGGCAGAGCCTTCTCGCCCCAGCGGATCAGCGCGTGGAGCAGGACCTCGGTGTCGGACGTCGTGCGGAGGCGTACGCCCTCGGCCTCAAGCTCGGATCGCAGCTCGATGTAGTTGTAGATCTCGCCGTTGAATGCGAGGTGGTAGCGGCCGGTCGGGTCGGACATCGGCTGCCACGCCGCCTCGGAGAGATCGATGATGCTCAGACGTCGATGGACGAGCAGGGCCTCGGCGCCCTCCGTCGCGGCGGCGTCCCGGCCCGTCCGGGCCTGCGTTCCGCGGAGTGCGCAGTAGCCCAGATCATCCGGCCCGCGGTGCTCAAGGATGGATGCCACGCGCGCCGCGAGATCCGATGTCACCTGACCGTTCGTTGACAGGAACCCCGCGATCCCGCACATGCCTGCGATCCTCCGGTGCGCGGCACAGCCGCCGCTTTCGCACGAGCCGCTAGCATACGGCCCGACGCACCGCTCGAAAGGACCGCCGCTGACCTCGATCTCCGACAAGTCCGCACGCGTCCCCGAGTTCCTGCCAGACACGGACGCGGAGGCGTTCATCGGGCGGCTCAACGACGCCCTCGTCCTCGCCGGGCTCGGGTCTCCGCTGCCGGGCACGCCCGAGCGGCCGATGCTGTTCGTCTCGGGCGGGCCCAGATCCGGCACGACGTTCTGCGCTCAGACCCTCTGCCGCGCGTTCAGGCTAGGCTGGATCGATCACCTCGCCGCGCGGTTCTGGAAAGCGCCCGCGGCGGGGGTGGCGCTCTCGCGGATCGTGCACGGCGAGTGGGCCGACCGCAGCACCGATCGCGCGTTCGAATCGGGCTACGGCCGCACGTCCGACCCGTCGGATATCCACGGGTTCCACTACTTCTGGATGAGCGAACTCGGGCTCGGGGAGCCCGCGACGCTTTTCGAGTCACCGAGCGAGCGCGGCATCACGCCGTTCTCGATCGCCGCGCACCTCACGGAGATCGAGCGGAATGCCGCCGCGCCGATGATCTTCAAGGGCTACTACCCGTCGTACTTCATGAAATGGTTCTGCGACGCCTTCCCGACCGCGGTGTTCGTCCTCATCCGGCGGACACCGCTCGATCAGGCGCGTTCGATCTACCGCGCGCGGCTCGCGTACAACGGCGAGCCGTCGAGCTGGTGGTCGATGCTGCCGCCCGAACACGAGTCGCTGCAAGATCTGGAACCGGCCGATCAGATCGCTGGTCAGGTGCTCGGGCTCCGCCGTATGTTCGCGCGGCAGCTCTCTGAGGATGGCACACGGTGCGTGGTCGTGGACTACGAGGATCTCACCAAGAAACCCGCCATGGCGCTGGAGAGGATCGGCCGATCGGTCACACAACTGACCGGGTCGGTGCTGCCTGGGACCGGCGTGCTGCCCGCGGTCAGTGACAGGTCTGCCGACCGCGCCACAGAGATTGACGCCGAACTCGAAGCGGCGCTTGAGCGGCTTGCCGACTGGGACGAGCCATGGCCGACGTGACACCCCGCCGCGTCGCCGCGGCTCATCAGCCGAACTTCCTGCCCTGGCTCGGGTACTTCTACAAGCTCGCGCACTGCGACCGCTTCCTGATCGTCGATTCCGTGCAGTTCAGCAAGGGCAGCTACACCAACCGTGTCCGCCTGCCGGTCGCGGGCAAGACGACCTGGCTCACGGTGCCCGTGCGGCACGCATCGAGCACGCCGCTGATCACCGAGGTCGTTATCGGCGACACCAAGTTCCCGCGCAAGCACCTCAACACGCTGCGGGCGGCCTACGGCAAATCGCCGCACTTCGACGAGGTCTTCGCGCTGCTCGAGCCCGTCTACAACGCGGTCTCGAGCGACACAACGATCGACGTACTCAATCTTGGCTTCATCGACGCGATCCGCGGCTACCTAGGCATCGGCACCCCCATGGTCCGGCTCTCCGAGCTCGATGCGAGCGGTCGGAACAACGAGTTCCTCGCCGCCGCGTGCGCGGAGATGGGCTGCGATCTCTACGTCGCGGGCAAGGGCGCGCGTTCGTACATGGAAGGAGCCGAGGAGGTCTATGAGGCAAGCGGCGTCGAGACGGCGCACATCCTCTTCAGCCATCCCGAGTACCCACAGAAAGCCGACGAGTTCATCCCGGGGTGCAGCATCATCGATGCGCTCTTCGCGCTCGGACGCGATACGTTCGCGTTGCTTCAAGCCCAGACGTCACCGCCCTGGGCCTTCGCTGCAACACCAGCAGCGGAGCGCTAGTCGCTCACGGTCATCTCGACATCGAGATCCGTCCCGCTGCCATCGCGCTCGCCATCGATACTGGCAGACGCGAGACCAAGCTCTGCAACACTCTGCCTTGCCCACTCGATATCACCCACGCCCGCAAGCGTGTCCTCTAATCCGATCACAGCAACCTTGGCAACACCGAGGTCTGCAAGATCATCGATCTGGTGCGGCCAGCACCCGACAAGCACGGTCCGGTCCTCGGCGGCGGCCCGAATCGCGTGGGCATCCTCGCCACGCAACAGCCGGCTCGCCTGCTGTGTAAGCGACAGGAGCCGTGCTCCGGAGCCGACCGCGAGAACAAGCAGCACCGAGATCCGGTCGCGGGGATCGGCCGATCGGACCGGGAGCGGCTCGGCCGAGCCGTCGCACCCGAGCTGGAGCAACGCCGCGAACTCGGAGAGCCCCGGATCACGCCGGAGCAACTCCGCCGTGCTTGCTTCGAAGGCATCAAGATCATCGGGCGGCCTCCACTGATGGGAGACAAGGAAAACGCTCCGCTCCAAGCCGTCGGCAGGCCTGAGCCCGGAGAGCTGCTTCACAAGCGATTCACGGTCGAGCGGCTTCGCGGAGACAACACCGAGCATCCCGCGGTCACGAAGCTCACGGAGGTCCTCCGCGCCGAAGAGCGGGCCGCTCGTCTTCTCTCGCGGTTGCTGGATTCTGCGGATCGCCGCGCGATAGGCGAACGCCGAGGGAACGAACCGGTTGATCGAGCTCGAGATCCGGACCAGCTGGCTCAGCGCGACCATGAACCAGACCAACGCAAGGACGTACGAGACGACGCCTTCCCAGCCTCCGCCTGAACGGACGACGTCCGTGCCGAGAACGAGCAGCGTCAGCAGGAGCATCGCCGCGAGCGAGATCTCGGCGACGAACCCGGACCGATCGGTGAGCTTCACCATCGACATGCGGGCACGCTCGAAGCTCGACCGCCCGGGTCCTGTCTCGAACTCATCAACGACACGCCGGACCGCGCCGGGCTTCGCGCGCGAGCCGTAGTACGGCTCGACAAGACGCTGCCGGTCTGCCTCCATCTGCTTCGCGGAGCGGTGAAGGTCGTCCATCGCGCGCATGCCGCTGCGGTTGAGCTTCACAACCACCGGTCCCACGACCGCGATGAACGCGAGCAGGATCAGCGTCAGCCACCACTGCGCAAAGAACATGATCGCGAGCGCGGCTACCATCTGCGGGACCGTGAGCGGGATCTGCAGCGCTTGCCGAACGATCCGGCCCATGAGCCGCGTGTCGTAGCCGGCGGCCTTGTGCAGGTTGATCCCCTCGGGCTGCGCTCCCACGCGGCCCGCGAGCCGCATCATGCGACGCAGGCAGAACGACTCGTAGCGAAACGAGATCGTGATGCCCCACATCCGCGCGGCGTAGGCCATGATCGCCGCCCCGGCGAGCGCGAGAAAGATGCAGCCGGCAGCTCCGACAAGAAGCCACAGCGACTCGCCCGGCGTGAACGACACGCCGAGAACGGTGACCTCCTCGCCCGACGAGAGAACCGATGCGGATTTCTGGATGAGCCCGATCGCGCCGGCGCGGCTCGACGCCGAAGCGAACGACAGCGCGACGACGATCGCCAGCCCCCAGCCGTGCCTCGGCGCGACATCGCGGACGATCCAGAGCAGCGTCTGGGCGTACCCGCGCCAGGAATCAAACGTCGTCGGCTTGCTTCGATCGGGCTTTGGCATCGGGCGTCCGCGTGTCAGACGCCCAGATCATAAACCGAACCGCAGCTCTCGTAGCCCGGCAGGCCCGTCAGGAATCGGCACTGCTCCGCGACTTCCTCGATGAGCGACCCGATCTCGTCGAACCGGTCCACCTCGACCGTCGGCTCATCGAGCGACGCGACCGTGATATCCCACGCCCTTTCGGTGTGATCGAGCCGGAACTCGATGTTGTTGCGGTAGTACGTCTTGTAGACGCGCTCGACCTTCTTGACCCGCGGATCGACGTAGCGCTGATAGAACGCCGACTCAGGCCGCCTGCCGTACTTGTCGAGCAGACGCAGCACCCGCCACGAGTTCACGAGCACGTCGAGTTCGCGTGGGCTCGGGCTGGCGTTGTGGGCCTCGCGCGGGATCTGGTTGTCCTTGAGCGGCTTCATCGAGATCCCGGAGAAGTCGCTCAGCATCTCGAAGAACCGCTCCGGGTCGGACTTGAGCAGCTCCTGCGGCAGGAGCAGCACGCGGTCCTCGCCGAATGCCTCGATGAACCGCTCGCGCATCCGCTGGTACTGCAGGTTCTGGCGGAGGTACTCCGACCGTGCACGCACGAAGCCCGGGAAACGCCGGTGCGCGATCGCGCCGCGGACCGCTTGGCTGTACACGCTCTTGACCCACGACGCCGGCGAGCGTGTCAGCATCAGCACCCGGCCCTCGGGGAAGCACGCCTTCAGCGAGCCGATCTGCATCGCCCAGAACCGCTCGTACGCGGCCGGCGCGTGCTCGTCGTTCGGCACGAACTTCATCATCCGCGGATTGATCGCGAACCGCTCGTTACTCACGATGTACTTCGAGCCCGGCACATGCGGCATGTTCCAGTACGGACGGAACCGAGCCCGCGCACCGCGCACGAAGCTCTCAGGGTCCGCGCCGTCGATCACGGCGTCAAAGAGACGCAGCTCAAGCTCTTCCATCGTGGCGGTGCGCACGTTGACCGCGGTATTGAACCGGTGCTGCAGGAACGTCGAGGCCGCCTTGCGGATGCCGACGTGGATCAGCGGGTCATCGACGCGGCGGCGGTTCTTACGACGCAGCGTCCGCCGTAACGTCGGCGACTTGCGCAGCTTCGCCAAAGTAGCTTCGAGCATACAGCTGGTACTCCGGTCGATCGGTCAGGAACTGGCACCCCTCGGCGAACTCGGCGAGCAGGTCCGCCGGGACGGTGCGGTCGAGCGCCTTGGCGGAGGGCTCGGGCAGCCCACGGAACATCACCCGCAGCACGCGCTCGACCTGCGGGTTCGGGTTGGTCGCGTAGCACGCGACGGCGTCGCCCAGAAACTGGTCGATGTCGCGCTGACCCGCGAGCACCTTCTCGCGGAATTCGTTCAGTTCCGACCGTCTGGGTGACCCGCTCTCGAGCGTCCGCAGCACGGTGCGGAGCATGCGGAGCTTCTCGGTCTCGGCGTCGCTGAACGAGGCGTTTTTCGGCAGGAAGTCGAACGCCTCCTCGACCTCGCCCTCGATCCCGGCGAACGACTCGATCGCGCCGAGGAAGCCCGCCTGGTTGTCGCGGAGCATCTCCTGCGGCAGCACCAGCACGCGGTCAGCGCCGAACGCCTCCGCGTAGAGATCGCGGATGAGGCGATAATTCAGATTGACGCGGAAGTAGTGCACGTGCTTGCGGACGAACGCCGGGAAGGAGCTTGTCCTGCTCGGCCAGCGGATGTGCTGGTTGTACGCGCTGACGACCCACTTCGCGGGCGCCCGCGTCACCATCAGGATCCGCGCATCCGGGTAGGTCTCGGCAAGCACGTCCCGACCCGCCTTGAGCACGCCGAGGATCTGATCGGGCGTCATCAACTCCGTGCCGTACGCGAACATCGCGAAGTGCTCGTTGCTGATGACCGGCGTTCGGCCCGACTCTCGCCGCGGTCGGTATGCGCGGTTCACACGGGACTCGCCGAGTACCTCGCTCAAGACATCAGCGGGCAGCACCCGGCGGAGTGCCTCCTCGACGAGATCACGCCGGGTGGTGTACGAGACACCATCATGATTTGCGAACCATGATTGCAGAAACGTTGACGCCGCCTTTCGGACGCCGATGTGCAACAACGGAGACTTTGATGGCTTGGAAAGCACGCCCAGACTCACTCCCTGCATCTCCGGTCTTCCGCATCACAGCACGACGGCACGCCGTCGTGAACCGTAGGCCATTCCGACCCGCTCCCGCTCAGGTCAAATACTCCACGATCGCCGCCGCCATCCGGTCGGCTGCGTCGCCCTCGCCATAAGGCCTGGGGGTCGCGGCGAGCGGCCGCATCGCCCACTCGAACGCCGCGACGATCTTCCGCCGGTCCGCTCCGACGAGCAGGTCCGCGTCGAGATCAATCAGCTCCTGCCAGGGCGAGACCTCGCTCAGCGTGATGCACCGCTTGCCCGAGAAGTACGCCTCTTTCTGCAGACCGCCCGAATCGGTAACGACGAACCGGCTTGCCGCGACGAGCCCGAGCATCTCGGCGTGATTGACCGGCTCCAGCACGCGGACGTTCGCCGGGACGGCCGCGCCGTGCCGCTCGATCGACTTCACGGTCCGCGGGTGCATCGGCAGCACCACGGGGATTGGGCACTCCGCGAGCGCCCCGAGGATCGATCGCAACCGATCACCATCATCGGTGTTCGCCGCCCGATGGATCGTGCAGGCCGCAAACTCGCCCTCGATCTTCGGCTCGACCAGCTTCTTCGCCTGCCACAAAAACAGGTCATAGCTCACATCGCCCGGCACGCTGACGCCCTCGGTGATCCCCTCCCGCTCGAGCGCCTTCCGCGAGTGCTCCGATGAGCAGAAGAGCAGGTCGGAGAGGTGATCGGTGACGACGCGGTTGATCTCTTCGGGGATATCGCGTTTGTAGTGCCGCATCCCCGCCTCGACGTGCGCGACGGGCACGCAGAGCTTGGCCGCCGCCAGCGCCGCCGCCATGGTCGAGTTGGTGTCACCGATCACGACGACGCAGTCCGCGGCAGAGTCCCGGATCTCGCGTTCAAGCAGCGGCAGCATCGCGCCGGTCATCTCGCCGTGCGTGCCGCCCGCGACACCCAGGTTGCTCACGGGCTCGGGGATGCCGAGCTCTTCGAAGAACGCGCCAGACATCTTCGCGTCGTAGTGCTGCCCCGTGTGGACAATCTGGTGCTCGACGTCGTGACGCGATTCACGCAGCCGCGCAAACGCCGACGCGAGCATCGCGGCCTTGACAAACTGAGGCCGTGCGCCGACCACCGTCTGGATCTTCACGAGGTAGCCCCTCCGGCCCGACGCCCGACGCGGTCGTAAAGATCAATCAGCTTGGCGGCCTGCGCAGGGAGCCCATACTCATTCATGATCGACTCGACGTCCGCGTCTGTGGGACGCAGCTCCTCGCGCCGCTCGTACGTCTCACGCATGGCGCGGGCGATATCTTCGGGATCGAGCGAGTTCATCAGCACGCCGTGCGGATGCTCATCGAGAAAGTCCGCGATCTCGGCGACCTTCCCCACCGCGATCGGCAGCCGTCCGAGCAGACTTTCGAAGAGCTTGTTGGGCATCGAGAAGTCCTGCTGCAATGAGAACTTGATCCGCGTGATGATGCCGATGTCGCCCGTGCGAACGTAGTGGATGACCTGGCTCGGCGGCACGCCGTCGAGAATGTGAACGCGGTCACGGACGCCGTGCTTCTCGACCTCTTCGAGGAACATCTCTTCCCAGTGCGGCACGCGCCCGCCGACCTTGACGAGCTGAAACTCCGGCGCGTGCACCATCGCCTCGGCGAGCTGCGTGAGCGCCCGCCTTGGGTTCAGGCCGCCGATATAGACCGCGAGCGGGACATCGTCCGAGAACCCGAGGTCCGAGCGCACGTCGCGTTCGATCAGATTCCGGGGCTCGTAGGGCGGCGAGTTGAACACGACCGTGGGCTTCGGGATGCCGTAACGCTCCGAGAACTCCCTCGCAAAGCCGCGCGAAACCGTGATCATGCCGTCGGTCTTCTGGATCTCGCGCTGCTCGGTGCGCTCCTTGAACCGCCGCGCGAGCTTGTCCTCGTTCTCGATTTCGAGCGTCGCGAACTCGTGCGCGTCGTACACGATCCGCGCACCGCAGAACCGCTGAACCTCAACCGCGGCGGGGAGCGTCACGAGATCATGGGCGTGGACGATGTCCGGCCTCCACGCCGCCGCGGATGGAGCGATCGCGGTTCGAGCGGCCCAGTACGCACGCATCGGCCCGGCAACCTCGTGGAACGGGGACCATCGGATCAGGGTTCGGATGACCTTTGATGGTCCAAGCGCGAGGACCTTGCGGATGAACCGCACGGACGGCTTCAGACGCCGAAGAACGTGGAGCCACCCACCGTTGATGACCCGCGCGACCTGATACATCGCGCGACCGTTGATCAACCCACCTCGATGCCCGGTGATGAGCGCCAGGATCAGAACGAGTGGCGAGAGGAGCAGGATCACCGCGACACGCAGCAAGCGAACAAGGAGCGGCCGCGGTGGGTTCTCCGGCGGACCCGCGTCCTCCGCATGCTCGGGAACACCGAGAAGGCGGACAACCAGATACTTGATCGGGCGCAGACGGAACGTGTGACGCAGATAGGTCACGCCGGCCCGCGATTCCGTCTCGGGCAGCCCGGGCTGCAGCGTGCAGTACACGCGGACCTCATGCCCCGCGAGCGCCAGCGACTCGGCTTCTTTGATCACACGGCCGTCGTTGATACAGGGATTCGTGAGCAGCATCGCGACCTTTATCGGACGCTCCGCGGCCCGCGGCGGCCACGGCGGTGCCTCGGTCCGGGGCACGTCCGCCTCCGCCCGATCCTGCTCCGCGCTCGTCGCCGCCGTGCTCACAATCAGACTCCAGTCGTCCCCGCGAACAGCCCCTGAACGCCGAGCCCCGATCGTACACTCGTAGGCTTCCGGACGTTGGCGTTCCGGTCGACCAGAGGGTCTTCCATCTCCTTGCGCTTGCTCGTTGTCAGCCATTTCTTCCCGCCGCACGAGGCCATCGCCTCGAGACGCGTTCACGCGATGACCGCCGCGCTCGTCGCCGCAGGACACGACGTCGATGTCCTCACTTCGAAGAAACGAGACGCCGAGCGGACCGCGCCGCTCCCGCTCGACGGTGCTCGCATTCATGAGATTGACTACACGCTTCCCCCGGGTCTCGAACGCCTCCGCGGCTCGATCAAGCAGGGCGAATCCTCGAACGAAAACGCCGCAGCACGCCAGCCGTCCTCGCTGGCGAGAGCTTTCGTCCGCTGCCGCCAGCGCACCGGGGCATTCGCTGCCGTCCGGATGCCGGACCTGAGCGGCTTCTGGAAGACGCCCGCTGTGCGCGCCGCACACGAACTCGCCGAGCGCGCCGGCCCGTGGGATGTCGTCCTCAGCTCGGCCGGGCCGTACACGCCCCACCTCATCGGGATGCGGCTGCGCCGCGCGGGACTCGCCAGACGCTGGCTCGCGGAGTACCGCGATCTCTGGACCGGCAACAACATCTACCGCGGGCTCTGGCCGTTCACAGTTGTTGAGCACCGCCTCGAATCCAAGGTCCTGCGCACGGCCGATGCGCTTGTCGCGATCAGCGAGCCCATGGCGCAGTGGATCCGGGCGCGGACGGATCAGCCGGTGCACGTGATCTACAACGGCTTTCCGGAATCAAATCTGGTCGAGCCACAGGCGACTCCGCCATCGGCCCGGCTGCGTGTGGTCTACACGGGCGTGCTGAATACCGAGGGGCGTGACGTTGAGAGTCTGCTCGGCGCGGTCGCGGATCTGCGCACAGAAGGCGTCGATGCGACCTTCGAGATCGCGGGGACCGGGCACGAGCCCGTGCGCGAGATCGCGGGTCGCGTGGGGCTGGGCGAGGGGTTCATTCATCACGGCAAGCTCTCGCGCGAGGCGGCGATCGAGCTGCAGCGGTCGGCGAGCGTGCTCGCCTTGATCGAGTGGCACGACCCGGCGGCGGGTGTCCTCACGACGAAGATGTATGACTACCTCGCGGCCGGGCCGCCGATCGTCGTCACCGGGCCCCGAGGGGAGATGTCGCAGATCGTCGAAGGGACCGGCCGGGGTGTGAACGCGGGATCTGTGCGCGCAGCGATCGGTGAGACGCTCCGCGCGGTGTCACGAGGTGAGCTCTCGCTGGATCCCGATCGGAGCCGACTGTTGACTTACACCCGCGAGCATCAGGCGTCGCGGCTGTGCGAGCTGGTTGCGTCGCTCAGGCCGTGACGGTGCCGCCGGACGCCTTGGACTCGATCACGCCGCCCGCCTTGGACTTCAGGAACGCGACCACCTCGGTGATGACGTGGTTCTTCTGCTCGGTGGTGAGCTCGGGGTAGATCGGGAGCGCGACGGTCTCCTTCGCGGCCGCCTCGGACTCGGGCAGATCGCCCTCCTTGCCGCCCAGATGCTCGAAGCACTCCTGGATGTGCAGCGGCACGGGGTAGTAGATCTCGCTGCCGATGTTCCTGTTCTTGAGGTGCTCGCGGAGGTCGTCGCGGAGCGGCTCGGGCACGCGGATGACGTACTGGTTGTAGATGTGCCGCGCGGGGGCCGCCGCCGGGGTGGGCGTGCGGAGCGGGAGGGCCTCGCCCTGCTCAAAGGGCGTGCCGCTGGGCTTCGCGCCGGCCTCGGTGAACCCATGGTCGTAGAAGTCCGCGTTCGCGCGGCGGCCCTGATGCCACGACTCGAGGTGCCGCAGCTTGATGCGGAGCACCGCCGCTTGCATCGCATCGAGACGCGAGTTGAGGCCGACGATCGAGTGGTAGTACTTGGGACGCGAGCCGTGCAGCCGGAGCAGACGCAGGCGGTCGGCGAGATCGTCGTCGTTGGTCGTCACGAGGCCGCCGTCGCCGAAGCCGCCGAGGTTCTTCGAGGGGAAGAAGCTGAAGCAGCCGATCTTGCCGCGGGTGCCGACCATCGCGCCGGTCGAGTCGCGGGTGCCGATCGCCTGGGCGGCGTCCTCGATGACAGGAACGCCCAGCTCCTCGCCCAGCGCGAGCCACGCGTCCATGTCCACGGCCTGGCCGAAGAGATGCACGGGCATGAGCGCCGCGAGCTTCTCGGTGCTCTTCGCGACCTCGCGGGCGTGGTCGATGTTGAGGTTGTACGTCGTCGGGTCGATATCCGCGAAGACCGGCATCGCGCCGAGCCGCCACACGCTGCCGGCGGTCGAGAAGAAGGTATAGGAGGGGCAGAGGACGCGGCCGTTGTGCCCGCCGCCGCAGCCGATGTCGAGCGCCATGCAGGCGAGCAGGATGGCGTCGGAGCCCGAAGCGCAGCCGATCGCGTGCTTGACTCCCAGGTACTCGGCGCACTCGTTCTCGAGCGCCTGGACCTCGGGGCCCATGATGAACCACTGGTCCTCGACGACCTTGCGGATCACGGGCTCGATCTCGTCACGGAGGCTGGCGTACTGCGCCTTGAGGTCAAGCAGCGGCACGGTCACGTCGGACATCACTCACCTTCTTTCGCTCGCCGCGTGCGGGGGAACTCCCGGGCTCCGGTCGCGTCCTGCGCGGAGCCCTCGGCACGCGGGACGCCGCAGGATAAGCGTCGGGCCGCGCAGTGGCGAGCCGCAGGAGGCGTGTTTCCGCCTCGATTCACGCGGTCGGATCGACCTCGGAGATCGGCTCGAGCCGCTCGCCGCCGGGCTCTCCGGTCTCGCGGTAGCTGTTGCCGCAGATGCAGGTGGTCGTGCGGTCCGCGTCAAGCTGGGGAAGGACCTCGCCGCAGCGGCACGCCCAACCGGCACGCCGCGCAGGGACGCCCAGCATCAACGCGTAGTCGGGGACGTTCTTGGTCACGACCGCGCCCGCGCCGATGAACGCGAAGCGGCCAATGTCATGGCCGCACACGATCGTGCAGTTGGCGCCGAGGCTCGCGCCGCGGCCGACGCGGGTTGGGGCGTACTGATCGCGTCGCGGGATCTCGCAGCGCGGGTTGATGACATTGGTGAAGACCATGCTCGGGCCGCAGAAGACGTACTCCTCAAGCACGACGCCCGTGTAGAGGCTGACGTTGTTCTGGATCTTGCAGCCGTCACCGATCGTGACGTCGGGGCTGACGACCACGTTCTGACCGATGTTGACGTTCCTGCCGATCGTGGCGTTCTTCAGGACGTGCGTGAAGTGCCAGATGCTGGTGCCCTCGCCGATCGAGCAGGGCTCGTCGATGCAGGCGGTCTCGTGGATACGCGTGCCGGGGAAGGCGTCGGTCATGCTCGTCGTCGTCATCGGATCAGCTTAAACCGACACCGGCTTGCGCTCGACCACGGTGATCTCGGGACGCCCGACCGGCGTGCCCTCGGCGGCGCTGGCCTTCTCAAGCCCGTCGAGGTTCACGGGCGAGCCCGAGAGCATCATCGACCGCTGGGCGGCGTGCAGGATCTGCAGCACGCGGACGCCGTTGCGGCCGTCAGTCCGCGGGTTGGTGCGGTTTTTGACGGCATCAACGAAATGCAGGCACTCGGCGTCGAGCGGCATCTCAGAGCCGAAGTCCACGGGCTGGCCCTCGCCCTTGACCGGAACCGGCTCGCCATCGTTCCAGTCGATCCGCTGGTCGTAGAGCACAAGCTCCTTGCTGATGTCATTGAAGCTCGCCATCTTCTTCGAGCCCACAACGACGAGCATCTGCTCCTTGAACGGGTGCAGCCAGCTCACGAAGACGTGGCTCCGCTTGCCCGACCCGAAGAGCAGCTGCGTGACCGTGGTGTCGGCGATGTTGGGCGAGACGTAGCTGCCGCCCGTGCAGACGACCTGGATCGGGTCCTCGCCGACGAGCCGCAGGATGACCGCGATGTCGTGCGGCGCGAAGCTCCAGAGGGCGTTCTCGCGGGTGCGGACCTTGCCGAGGTTGAGCCGGTTGGAGATGACATACCGGACGTCGCCCAGCTCACCCTCCTCGATCAGCGACTTGAGCTTGCGGATTGCGGCGTGGTACTCGAGCAGGTGCCCGACCATCAGCACGCGGCCCGCGGCCTCTGCCCGGCGGACGAGGTCCTGCGCCTCGGCAACGTCGATCGTGACGGGCTTTTCGACGAAGACGTCCTTGCCGGCGTCGATCGCTCGGCGGGCGAGGTCGTAGTGCGTCTCGGCCGGGGTGGCGATCATCACCGCGTCGATCTCGGGGCTCTCGAGCACCTCGGCGGCGTCGGCGTGGATCGAGGCGTCGGGGGCGAGTTCCTTCGCGGTCGCCCGGCCCGCCTCGGACGGATCGACGACCGCGGCGACGCGGGCAACCTTCGCCATCGTTCGGACGATGTTCTTGCCCCAGCCCCCGCAGCCGATCACGGCAGTCCGGGGGAACGTGTCACCTGAAGTCGTCATCAAACCGCCCTCTTTCCGGCTGAAACATGCGGGCACGCCCGCCGAGGCTGACTGTACGAGGCGGCCGCGCGGGGAGCAAACCTTGATGTCTGGAATCGGGCGATCGGACCCGGAGCCGACAGAGTTCGTTCAGCCGCGGAGAACGCGGTTCGGACGCCACGACAGCACGCGACCCGCGGCAGCCCCGGCGGAGAGGAAGGCCGATTCGACGCCCGTGCCGCCGAAGCCGTCGCCGCAGATGACGAGCTTGCGGTCGGTGTCGATCGCGCAGCGCTCGATGCTCCGCTCCGTGCGGCGGCACTGGCTCCAGCGGTGGCCCTTGGCGAGGTGGACGCCGGCGTCCGTGGTTTCGGTGAACGCGGACGCGATCTCGGCGGCGATGTCGTCGCGGTCGGTATCGAGGCGCTCGGCGGACCAGCCGCTCTTGGCGTGGACGACCCAGGTCTCGCGGCCGTCGGGAACGGCGCGGCCCGGCTTGGCGGAATCGCGGACGGCGTGGTCGAGGATCGGGTGGTCATCGAATGTGCGCAGATCCGGGCCCTCGGTCGCGTCGGTCAGGACCATTGCGACCCAGACGGGGTCCATCCGGGTCTTCGGATCCACAACGCCCTCGACGAGCCGGGCGGCCTGCACAGGCGTCATCGCCAGGACGAGGGCGTCGAACGACTGGGGTGGGTCGAGCTGGACGCCGTCGTGGGATTCGAGGCCCAGCGTCCATGAGGACCCCGACCAATCGGCCGTGGTCACGGTCATGCTGCGTCTGACCTGCAGGTCCACCGCGAGGTGCTCTGGGATAGCGCTCATGGTCGGCGCGCCGACGATGAGGGGGTGCGTGTCGTCGCGGCCAGTCGGCTTCCACGCGGCGGCGACGCCGTCCTGGATCCACGAGCGGGCGTAGCGGCCGAGCCGTGGGTCGGCGACCTCGAAGTACGGCGCGCCGTGGTCAAAGGTGATCTCGGATCCGTCGTCGAGCGTGACGCGACGGGTGGACATGCGGCCGGTCGGCGCACGGCCGCGGTCGTAAACGGTGACGTCGCAGAGCTGGTCGTGCAAGGCGCGGGCGCAGGCGAGGCCCGCGATTCCGCCCCCCACCACCGCCACGCGCAGCGGCTCGGCGCCGACGCGGTCGCGGACTGACGCTCGGTACTTCGAGGGCTTGAGGCGGTCGGCGTGGATCGCGGTGGTGCGCGGGCGCAGCTCGCCGATCACGGGCTCGTCGTCGAAGGGACGGTCGAACTGCCCCAGGCACCACAGCAGGCCGCCGTAGGAGCTTGGGTTGTTGCCGTCGAGGGCGAAGCGGTGGTTGAGATCGAGCAAGAGGTGCAGGGCCTCGTCGGCGGTGCGGGTCCAGCCCGGGATCATCTTGCCCCAGGTCATCCGCATGTTGTTGTGCAGCTCGCCGTTGATCGTGAGCGAGTCCTGGGCGACATCCCAGAGCTCGTCCTCGGTGCGTCCGCGCGCGAGCGTCTCCCAGCTGAAGACCGCCTCGCGCTCGTCCTTCTCGTGCTTCTTGAGCGACTCGCGTGCCCAGCCCGGGATCGCGCGGAGCGAATTCAGCGCGTCGTCGGGCGTGTGGATGCAGAAGTTGTACGCCATCTCGCGCCAGACCAGCAGCTCGTCGAGGAACTTCTCCGCGCCGGGCCCGCCCGCCTGATCTGCCTCGCGGGCGACCGCGAGCGGCGAGACATGCCCGTGGTGGAAGTACGGAGAGAGGCAGCTCACGCCCTCCATATCGGCGGCGTTGTTGCGGCGCTTGTCGTAGCGCGAGAGCCCGCGCTGCTTGAACGCCTCCCACCGCTGGTAGCCCGCCTTCGAACCGCCCGCGATACGCCGAACGGGCGGTGTCGTGTGATCGATCTCGCAACCGGTGGCGAGCGCTTCGAGATCGGCCAACTGCAGATCGATCGGCTCGAATCCAACTGAGTCGCGTGTGACCCCGAACGGCTCGACGGTCGGCTCGGCGTCCTCCCACGGGCGAGCGATCCGCTTCTTCCATTCCTTCTTGGCCTTGTCCCGGAACTTGAACGCTCGCTCGAACCGCTTGTCGAGCATCCGCATCGGCATGAGGCAGGCCGAGTCCACGGCGGCGGCGAGGCAGCCGCACCGCTTGGCGTGCGCGGCCGTCCATGACTTGAAGGGCGGCGCCGGGAAATCCTCGGTGATGAACGCGCACGCACGCTCGATCAGGCCCCGGAGCGGGCTCGGCTCCGATGGATCGCTCGGAAGATGGAAGGCGTAGGCGATGCCGTGTTTGACGAGCGCGGCCTGCAGGTCGCGGGCACCCTCCATGATGAAGACATGATGCCGGTCGGCGTTGTAGCGGTGGTTGCCGCCGAGCCCCTGATAGACGAGCACAGGCTTGCCGAGGTGGTTGCCCAGCATGACGGCGGCATCGAGCGCCGCGTTTTCGTGGTCGCGGATCGCGTGGTGGAGCCAGCAGAGTACGAACTCGCCCGACTCATTGGGCAGCTTCTCGTTGAGCGCGTGGGCACGCTCGGCGAGGTGCTCCGGGAGGATGTCGATCAGGTGGCTTGAGCGTGGCATCGGTCGGTCATTCGACCAGATCGGGCGTGTGTATGCACCGATGCGGGCCCGGGGCGGAGTTCGACTCGATCGGGCACCGCATTCGGGCGTACGCTGCCCTCCCATGGCCCTGCTCGCCGTCGCCTTTGCCGTCTACACCGTGCTCGTGATCGCCGTCGGGCTAATCGCGTCGCGGTTCACGCGCGCCGAGAGCGAGGAGTACTTCCTCGCGAGCCGCACGCTCGGGCCGGTTCTGTCGGCGTTGTCGTCGGGTGCGTCCGGCTCGTCGGCGTGGGTGACGATGGGTCTTGTCGGGCTGGCGTTCAGCTCGGGCGTCAAGGCCTACTGGCTCATCCCGGGCGTCCTGTTCGGCATCGCGTTCAACTGGTTCGTCATCGGCAAGCCCATGCGGAACCGCGCGGGCGAGCTCGGGGCGGTCACGATCCCCGACCTGATCAGCATGCACTTCGCCGAGCGGAAGCCGATCCTGCGGCTCATGTCGGTCGGCGTGATCCTCTCGGCGATGTTCCTCTATGTGAGCGCGCAGATGGCAGCCGCGGGCGCGGTCTTTGAGACGGTCTTCGAGGGTGTGCCCTACCAGGCGGGCGTCGGCATCGGCGTCGCGATCGTGCTCGCGTACACCGTCGTCGGCGGCTTCCGGGCCGCGGTCTGGACCGACATGGTCCAGTCGAGCATCATGTTGCTCGCGCTCGTCGCGATGCCGATCTTCATTCTCGCATCGGGCGTCATCGAAGGATCCGTTGCCGACGCGCTCGCCTCAAGCGATCCGGAACTCGCGACCTTCATGCCCTCGGAGACCGGCGTCGCGCTCATCGGCTTTGTGCTCGGCTCTGGGGCGCTGGGCGTGAACTTCGGCTATCCGGGCCAACCGCACGTGCTCGTGCGATTGATGGCGCTTAAGGACGCAAAGGTCATCCCTGTCGGCGCGGGCATCCAGATCTCGTGGACGGTCCTGATCTACGCCGGCGCAATCACGACGGGGCTGCTTGTGCGTGCAGCCGCGGGCGCGGGGGTGGACTGGGCGACACCGATCGGCACCGACGCCGAGGGAGCGCCGACTGGTGAGCTCGGCATGATCGTCGCCGCTCAGGAAGTCCTGCCGGGCGTGCTGGCGGCGTTCGTGCTCGCGGCGGTCTTCAGCGCGATGGCATCCACGGCGGACAGCCAGCTGATCGTCGCCGCGAGCGCAGTCTCGTCGGATTTCTACGAGCGGCTGTTCGGTTTGCAGGGTTCGAGGCTCTCGCCCTGGCTCAACCGCGGCGCGGTGCTGCTGCTCGGCATCGGTGCTGGTGTGCAGGTGCTCTTTGATCCGCTCGAGATCTACAAATACGTCCTGACCTACGGCTGGGCGATTCTCGGCGCGTCGTTCGGCCCGCAGATCGCCCTCATGCTGCTGTGGAAGCGCGCGAGCTACGCCGGCTGCATCGCGGGGATGGCGACCGGGTTTGTCGTCACGATCGTGTGGCAGCAGCTCCAGGATCGCGGCATCATCGAGCTGCCCTTCTACAACCTCACGGTGGCGTTTATCTCAGCGATGGTTGTGAACGTCGTGGTGTCGGTCGCCACGCCGCGGAGGCTTGACCCGTGAGCCGCTGGCAGATCCGCGTCGATGTAGGCGGCACGTTCACCGACTGCATCGCGTACGACCCCGCGGGCGGCTACCACGTCGCGAAGGTGCTGTCCTCGGGCGACCTGCGGGCGCCGATCGAGGCGGTCGATGGACGGGCCGTCACGTTGCCGGCGTCATGGGCGGACCGAGTCTCGCTGCTGAAGGGTGCCATCGCTCGGCGACCCGGCGAGCAGGTTTCGGCGCGGATCGAAGCCGTGGATGGTTCAACCATCACGCTCGCCGAGGAGCTGGATCTTGCAAATGCGTCGCAGATTGAACTGACGACGAACGAGCCCGCCCCGATCCTCGCGGCTCGGCTGATCACGCGGACGCCGTTCGGTGAGCCGATCCCGGTATGCGACTTCCGCCTCGCGACGACGCGGGCGACCAACGCGTTGCTTGAGCGCAAGGCCGCGCCGACGGCGCTCCTCGTCTCCGAGGGTTTCGGCGATGTCCTCCGCATCGGCGACCAGACCCGGCCCGACGTGTACGCCCTCTCCCCGAGGCGGCGTCCGACGATCACCGAGCACACCTACGAGATCCCTGCGCGGCTCGGGCCGACCGGTCATGTCGTGATCGAGCTCGACGAGGCCGCCTCGCGCGACGCGATCGAGCGAGCGAAGCGGGACGGTGTCGAGACCATCGCGATCGCGTTGATCAACGCCTGGGTGGATCCGTCGCAGGAGCGGCGGGTTGCCGAGCTCGCGCGCGAGGCTGGGTTCGAAACGGTCGTGTGCTCGGCCGATGTCACACCGAGGATCGGCTTGCTGCACCGCGCTCAGGCGGCCGCGACTGATGCCGCGTTGGCGCCGATCCTGAATGCCTATCTCGCGCAGGTTGCCCAGCCGCTTGCGGAGGGCTCGACGCTGACCGTGCTCTCGAGCGCGGGCGGGCTGACGCCCGCCGATCGGTTTCGGCCCGTCGATACGCTGCTGTCCGGTCCCGCGGGCGGTGTCGTCGGCGCCGCGAGCGCGGGCCGCCGCGCCGGTTTCGATCAGGTGCTCTCGTTCGACATGGGCGGCACGTCCACCGACGTGGCGCGGCTGAGCACGGGAGGCGGCGGCGCCGATCTCGCGCCCTCGCACACCGTGGGTGACGTCACGATCGCGCGGCCCGCGGTCGCGATCGAGACCGTCGCCGCGGGCGGCGGCTCGGTGTGCCACGCGCGCGACGGTCGGCCCGCCGTCGGTCCGCACTCGGCCGGCGCGTCGCCCGGCCCAGCGTGCTACGGCGCGGGCGGGCCGCTCGCGATCACCGATGTCAACCTGCTGCTCGGCCGCATCGATCCGACGGCATTCGAGATCCCGATCGATGCCGAGGCGTCCCGGCGCGCGCTCGAGGCTCTGCAAGAGCAACTCGATGACGATATCGAGCCCGATGCGCTGCTTGCGGGCCTGCTTGAGCTTGCCAACGAGACAATGGCCGAGGCGATCCGTTCGGTCTCGATCCGCAAGGGGTACGACCCCGCCGATCACGCGCTCGTCGCGTTCGGCGGCGCGGGGCCGCAGCACGCGTGCGATATCGCCGAGCGGCTGGGCGTGCGGGCCGTCGTGATCCCGCCGGACGCGAGCCTGCTCTCGGCCGTCGGTCTCCATGCCGCGCGGCACGAAGAGATCGCCGAGCGCACGCTGCTGGTTCCACTTGCTGCAAGCGAAGAGCAGGTGCGCACGACTCTGGCCGAGCTTTCGGGGCACGCCGAGGATGGTTTGCGGTCTCGGATTGACGGCGACATCGAGATCCGTCCCGCGGCGCTGATGCGCCTTGTCGGACAGGATGCAACGATCACAATCGATGCCGACGACATCGCGCGGCTCCGCGAGCGGTTCGAGGACCGGTACCGCGTGCTGCACGGGCATCTTCCCGAACGCGAAATCGAAGTCGTCACACTCCGTGTCATCGCGCGAGCCATCGACGTGCCGACAACGCCGCCGGCTCGCGGCACCATGGCATCTTCCGCCGCATCGCAAAGACGCGTGCACGACGGAACGCGATGGATCGAAGCCCGCGTGCATGATCGCGACGCGATCGATGCCGATACACCGATCGAAGGGCCGGCGATCGTGAGCGAGCAGCGTACGCAGACCTGGATTCCGCGCGGCTGGCGGTGCTCGGTGGATCAGGCAGGCGCCCTGCGGATCGATCGCGAATCAACTGCAACACGATCATCGGGCTCAGACGCCCTCGCCCGCGAGCTCATCGTGCACCGGCTCGCCGCGATCTCCGAGCAGATGGGCGAGGCGCTCGAGACAGCCGCGGTCTCCGTCAACGTCAAGGACCGACGCGACTACTCGTGCGGTGTGCTCGATGCGGCGGGCGTGCTCGCGTCTTCGGCCGCGCACATGCCGGTGCACCTCGGTGCGCTCGGGCCCTGCGTACAAGCGGTCATCGCCGAGATCGGGCATCTCGAAGACGAGGACGCCGTGCTCGTCAATCACCCGGCGTTCGGCGGCTCACACCTGCCCGATCTCAACGTGATCCAGCCCGTCTTCGACGAGGCAGGCGTCCGCGTTGCGTACGTCGCGAGCCGAGCCCACCACGCCGAGGTGGGTGGGCTGACGCCCGGCTCGATGCCGCCCGACGCGACCTGCCTCGCCGACGAGGGCGTCCCGATCCGACCGACGTTCATCGCGCGGCGGAACACACCGCAGCTCGGGAACGCGCGCGAGCTGTTTCTTGGTCATCGCCTGCCGACGCGCGCCGTCGAAGACAACATCGCCGATCTCGAAGCCGCCGTCACCGCGGGACGCCGCGCAGCCGATCTCGTCCGGCAGCTCGCCGCCGAACGCGGCACCGACCAGCTCACCGGCGCCATGCGCTGGATCAACGAGCACACCGCCAGGGTCGTCGAGAACCGGATCGCGTCGATCGCCAACCTGCCCGCCTCAACGGTCGAGCATCTCGACGGCGGCGCCGAGATCCACCTCACGATCTCGAGCCATGCCGGCAGGCTGCGCGTCGATTTCACGGGCACCTCCAAGACCCAGCCCGTCGCGATCAACGCGCCGCTGGCCGTCACGCGCGCCGCCGTTGCGTACGTCCTGCGGCTGCTGATCGATGAGCCCATCCCGCTCAACGACGGCTTCCTCGGTCCGGTCGATGTCATCGTACCCGAGGGCTGCTTTCTCAACCCGGTCTTCGATCCCGACCCCGAGATCGCCCCGCCCGTCGCGGGCGGCAACGTCGAGACCTCGATGCGCGTCGTGGACGCGATGCTGACCGCACTCGACCTGTGCGCGGGCGGCCCCGGCACGATGAACAACACCCTCATCGGCAACGACGGCTTCGGTATCTACGAGACCATCTGCAACGGCGCCCCAGCGACAGCAACATCGCACGGCGAGCACGCGATCCACCAGCACATGACCAACACCGCGATCACCGACGCGGAGATCCTCGAACGCCGCTACCCCGTCCGCGTTCGGCGGTACGAGATCCGCCGCGGTTCCGGCGGCCGAGGCAAGCTCAACGGCGGCGACGGCGCGATCCGGGAGATCGAAGCGATCGAGCCCATGACCGCGACCGTACTGACCCACCGGCGATCCGCAGGCCCGCCCGGCAAGCACGGCGGCCAGCCCGGCGAGATCGGAATCAACCAGATCCGCCGCGCCGACGGCTCGACCGAGACGCTCAAGTGGGCCGACACCACGCGGCTCGATCCCGGCGACCGCATCCGCATCCACACGCCCGGGGCCGGCGGCTGGGGCAAGCCGCACCGCTGATTGAGCGGTGTCGGTCGTGTATTCTCCTTTGCAGATGTTGTCCGCTCCCACACCACAAGCTCCGCGCCGCGCTCGATGACCCTGATCCGTGTTCTCATCACCGGGGACTGCCATATCGGGCGCGTCTCCACGCGGATCCCATCCGATCGAGCGCCCGATCTGTCAACGACGGCCGCGTGGCAGCGGATCGTCGAGACGGCGATCGCCGAAGGGGTCGATCTCGTCTGCGCGACGGGTGATCTCGCGGACGAGAGCAACCGGTACTTCCAGGCCGTCGGCCCGCTCGAACGCGGCGTGCGACAACTCGAGCAGCACGGGATCCCGCTGCTCGCTGTCAGCGGCAATCACGACTACGAGGTGCTCCCGCGCCTTGCCGACACGATTGCGGGATCGGGCTTCCGACTCCTGGGCCGCGGGGGCGAGTGGGAACGCTTTACCCTAACGAAAGACGGCAGGGATCTCCTGCATGTCGATGGCTGGTCCTTCCCGCGCCGCGACGTCAAGACGTCCCCCATCGACAGCTACCAACCCGAGAAAGCCACGCTCCCCGTGCTCGCGATGGTGCACGGCGATCTCGATCAGCCGACCAGCCGCTACGCACCGCTCTCCCGAGCCGCGCTCCGAAACGCGCCCATAGTCGGTTGGATGCTGGGCCACGTACACGCGCCGCTGCATGAGGAACACCCGGACCTTCCGTTCGTCGTCTACCCGGGCTCACCGCAGGCGCTCGACCCCGGTGAACCCGGCATGCACGGGGCGACCATCGCGACGATCGAGCACGGCCAATGCACGGAGCTCCGCCGCGTCCCGATCTCGACCGTGCGCTACGACCAGCTGAGCCTCGATCTCAGCGGTGTCGGGACGCTCGAGGATGCGACCTACAGACTCCAGCGGGCGATCGAGCGTGAGTTGCATGATGCCGCGGATGAAGGCGGACCCCACCTCAAGACGCTGTCGCTCCGCGTTGAACTCACGGGAAGTACTTCGATCGGCGGAGAGCTCGCCGATGCCGCGGGTCGCATTCGGAACGATCTGGATATTGAATCGGCTGGTGTATCGTGCGTGATCGAACAGCTCACGACGCTGCTCCGACCGGCGGTTGACCTGGATGCACTCGCACAGACCGAATCACCCGTCGGCATCGTCGCGAGCGTGATCGCCGAGCTGAAGCAGGCTGACACGTCGAAACCGCTCTCCGGTCGCACCAAACGAGCGATCAAGTGTGTTGAGAAAGCACTCGACTCAACACGCGCTGATACGAGTTTCTCCGCACTTCCTGAGAGCGACGAGGCCGACGCTCGCACCGAGCTCGTTGCGCAAGCAGAACGGCTGCTCTTCGAACTCCTCGACCAGACCGCCCCGAGATCGGAGACGCCGTGAACCGGCTCGCGTTCGAATCCGTGCGCATTGATCGGCTCGACGGCGTCCCGCGCGAACAGGCGTTCGCGATCGACGGCCTCCGGCCCGGCATCAACATCATCCACGGGCCGAACGGGTCGGGCAAGACACTCACAGGCCGATCGATGCTGGCGCTGCTGTGGCCGTCGGACACAGACCTCAGCCATCCCGTCGTTGCCGGGATCTGGACGCTCGATGGCGAGCAGTGGTCGGCCGAGCTTGAAGCAAATCGCGTTGTGTACCGACGGGACGGCACCCCGGTCGGTCCGCCGACGCTGCCGCCATCTGAAACCCGCGCGCGGCACTGGCTCGGGCTGCGTGAATTGCTCGCGACCTCGGGCACAAGCACTGCGGACAACGACCAATTCGCCGCCCAGATCGCGCGCGAGATGCTGGGAGGGATCGACCTGGATCTGGCCGGCCGACGACTCGCTTTCGACAGGCCTCCGAGCGGCAAGACGACGCTCAAGAAGAATTGGCGAACCGCGCAGGCAGAGCTCCGCGCAGCCCACACCGCCGATGAGGCCGTGAGCAATGACGCGCGACAACTGGCACAGCTTGAGCACGAGCTTGGTGAGTCGCGCGACGCCGAGCGCGAAGCGAGGATCCTTCAGTCGGCCCTCGAGTACCAAACTGTCACGAACGGGCTGGAAACGCTCCGCGCCCAACGCGAAGAACTCCCGCCGGTGCTCCAACGACTCCGCGACGACGACGCCGACCGCGTGAAGCAGCTCCGCAGCAATCTCCGCGAATCAGAGAGGCGGCAGGCCGATGCAACGCGTGCTCTTGATATTGCGCGCGGAACACAAGCGGATTCGCGGTTTGTGGACGGCCCACCAACGGACGCCGCGATCGCGAGCGCAACCGCCATGCTCGAAGAACTCAAAGATCTAGCGCAGCGGCAGCGATCATGCGACGAATCGCTGGCCGAGCGCCGCCGAGGAGCGGAAGAACTTGAAGCACAGTTCACCACGCAAGGCAACGACCGCGTTCCGCTCGAGATCGATGCCGTTCCCATGCACGAGCTCACGCAGCTCGCCGGATTGACCGCACAACATCGCGCGGCCGCCGCATCGCGCAAGGAGTACGAAGCCACGCTCTCGTCGATGGACGTTGATCTCACACGTAACACCGACAAGCTTCAGAATGCCGTCCGGGTTCTCACGAACTGGCTCGCCTTGCAGGACCCTACCGAGCACCGCCAGCGCAGCTGGTCGCTGCCGTTGCTCCTTGCATGCGGCCTCATCGTCACGCTCTCGGTCGTGCTCGGAACCACCATTCACGTCGCCTGGCTCGGCGTGATTCTCCCCACGGCGTTGTTCGTCTACACGGCACGACCCAGAACGCACGATGTCGCGGCAGGACCCACCCGAACCTTCTGCCAGAACGAGTTCGCGTCGCTCGGTTTTCCACAACCCGAGTCATGGGAACCCGATGCGGTCCTCCGCCATATGAGCGCCCTTCAAGCCGAACGAGCTGAGATCGAGCGTGCCACGTTAACCCAGCGAGATCTCACCCGTTCCGAAGCGAGCGTCGCCGAACTCGAACGCCAGATCGATGATCTGAGAACCTCAATCGCATCGACGTGCGGCTTTCTTCTTGATCTGTCGCCCACAGACTGGCTCGGCCAGCTCGGATCGCAATTGACCTCGCTCAAGAACGCTCGAATCGCCGCCGACTCACTCGAAGCAAAAGCAGAAGAGCTGGATCGAGCGACCGATGCGGCGCTCGAACGGTTCGCGGACCACCTTCGCGGACACCTCCCGCAGATCCCGACGGATGCCTCATCCGCCGCTGCGTCCCTTCATGACCTCCGGAACCGCCTGGATGCCTTCAACAACGCGGGTCGCGATATCGCCGCCGCGCAGGACATCATCGACCGCGAAGATCGCTCGACCGAGCGCGCAGAGTCGGACCTCGCTGAGATCTTCAAAAGACTCCAGATCGAAGCGACCGAGGAACCGCAACTCCCCTCATGGACGCAACAGCTCGGACGTTTCCGTGAACTGAGCAAGCAGATCGACATCGCCGAGCATCAACAGAATGAACTCCGCGGGCGTCTCACTGAACACGCAGAGCTCATCGACCAGCATCGCGATGACCTCGAACACGCTCTCGATCAAGCACGACTCCGAAGCGAACGCAGAGATGACCTCTCAAATCAGATCGGCGGCATCAGAACGAGGATCGACGCCGCAAAGAACGCACGCTCGATCGAGGACGCGGCCGCAGCGGCCGACGACGCGGAAGCCACCCTGCGTGCATGCTTCGAGGAAACCCGCTCGAAGGCCGCCGGCTCCGCGCTCATTGAGTGGCTCCGAGAAGAAGCCAGAGATCGGAAGAGC
>JBCDKU010000010.1:0-47080 GCA_038746265.1 Planctomycetota bacterium | reverse complement strand
TGGAACCGGCCGCCTGCCGGAAATGTTTCGCCCGTTTTGCCATTGCCGATGCTTCAAACACTGATCTCAGAAGCAAACTCACGTGATCCGGACCTTGCTCCGGACCTCCTGATCGTGGTGGCCGCGCGGGCCGAGCACGACGCGGTCGTCAAGCCGCTCCGAGCAATTCCGAACAACGCACAAACAATCCTGCTCGTCCAGTCAGGCGTCGGCAAATCCTCTGCGGCTACGGCTACGGCCGCGACACTCGCGCAGAACCGCTTTCGCATAGTGCTGAACGCCGGTATCGCCGGTGCATTGCCACTCGCCGGGGAAAAAGTGTGCCGTGTCGGCGACGTGGTGCTGGGGTCGCGGTCGGTGTTTGCAGACGAGGGTATCCGCGAGCCGGGCGGATTCCGGACGTGCGAGCAGATGGGTTTCCCTGTCACCACTTCCGGGATGGCGGTCCCGGGCGATGCCGAGATGCTGAAGGCGCTCAAAAACATCGCGGATCACACGGGCCCGATCGCGACGGTCTCGACCTGCTCCGGGACCGACGGGGCCGCGGTTGAGATCGCTCGCCGGACGGGTGCGATCGCCGAGGCGATGGAGGGGGCCGCGGTCGGGCTCGCGGCCGAGCGCGCCGGGGCACGGTTCGCCGAGCTGCGCGTGATCAGCAACCTGACGGGCGATCGGCACGAGCAAGACTGGGACCTGCCCGGCTCTCTCGCGCGGCTCGGCGAGGTGACGGCCGAGGCCGCTGCGCGGCTGCTCCCCGCCTGACCGTGTCCGGTAGGCTCGCGCGATGCCTTCCGAATCAGCTTCCGACCAGTCCATCGAGTCTGTTCTGCACGAAGACCGCCTGTTCCCGCCGCCGACGGCGCAGGAGGTCGGCGCGGCCCGGTGGAACGTCGCGACGCAGGCCGAGTACGACGCGATGCACCGCCGATCGATCGAGGACCCCGCCGGGTTCTACGGCGAGATGGCCGGGGAGCTGTCGTGGTTCCAGCCTTGGTCGGCGGTCGTGAAATTCTCGCCGCCCGATGCCGAGTGGTTCGTGGGCGGCACAATCAATCTCTGCCACAACTGCGTCGATCGGCACGTCGAATCCGGGCACGGCGGCGAGACCGCGATCGTGTGGGAGGGCGAGCCGGTCGAGGGCGGGTCGCCCGAGGTGCGGGTCTTGTCCTACGCGGACCTGCAGCGCGAGACCGCGAAGTTTGCGGGCGTGCTCGAATCACTCGGCGTGAAGAAGGGCGATGTCGTCACAGTCTACATGGGCATGGTGCCCGAGCTGGCGATCGCGTGCCTTGCGTGCGTGCGGATCGGCGCGGTGCACAGCGTGATCTTCGGCGGGTTCAGCAGCCAGGCGATCGCGGACCGCGTGACGGACGCTTCAAGCAAGGTGATCGTGACGTGCGACGGCGCGTGGCGGCGCGGCTCGGTCGTGCCGCTCAAGGAGAACGTCGATCAGGCGGTCGGCATGGTCGAGGGTGGGCTGGTCGAGTCGGTCGTCGTCGTGAAACGCTGCGCGAACGACATCACCATGACCGACGGGCGCGATCGGTGGTGGCACGAGGCGATGGACGGCGCGTCAGCGGACCGCGTGTGCGAGCCGCTCGATTCGGAGGACTCGTCGTTCCTGCTCTACACCTCGGGCTCGACGGGCAAGCCCAAGGGCATCCGGCACACGACGGCCGGCTACCTGCTGCACGCGTACCTGACATGCAAGTACGTCTTCAACATGATCCCAGGCCTCGATGAACCAAGGCGCAACGGCGAGTTGCCGAATGGTCAGGTGTACTGGTGTACGGCCGACGTCGGCTGGATCACCGGGCACAGCTACATCATCTACGGCCCGCTCGCGAATCGTGTGCCCTCGCTGATGTACGAGGGCGCGCCGAACTTCCCGGATGCCCACCGCTTCTGGGACATCGTCGAGCGCCACAAGGTCACGCAGTTCTACACCGCCCCCACCGCGATCCGCGCTTTCATGAAGTGGGGCGACGAGCACGTCGCGAAGCACGATCTGTCGTCGCTGCAGGTGCTCGGGACGGTCGGCGAGCCCATCAACCCCGAGGCGTGGGTGTGGTACCGCGAGAAGATCGGGCGGGGTGTCTGCCCGATCGTCGATACGTGGTGGCAGACCGAGACGGGCGGGCACATGCTCACGCCGCTGCCGGGTGTGACACCGACCAAGCCCGGATCGTGCTGCGTGCCGTTCTTCGGTGTCGATGCCGCGATCTGCGATGAGCGTGGCAACGAACTCCCCAACGGCTCGGGCGGCCTGCTCGCGATCCGCCAGCCGTGGCCCTCGATGCTCCGCGGTGTGCACGGCGACCGGCAGCGATTCATCGACACCTACTGGAGCCGCTTCGACAACAACGGCGACCAGCCGAGCCGCTACTACTTCCCGGGCGACGGTGCCCGCCGCGACGAGGACGGCTACTTCTGGATCATGGGCCGCGTCGATGACGTGATCAACGTCTCGGGCCACCGGCTCGGCACGATGGAGGTCGAGTCGGCGCTGGTCGCGCACGAGGCGGTCGTCGAAGCGGCGGTCGTAGGCGTGCCGCACGAGATCAAGGGCACGGGTATCGCGGCGTTCTGCACGCTCGCGCCGTCGCACCAGCCGGCGGACGCGACGGCCGCGGACGAGCTGCGGGCCGCGCTGCGATCGCACGTCTCGGGTCTCATCGGGGCGATCGCCAAGCCCGACCAGATCCGCTTCACCGATGCTCTGCCCAAGACCCGCAGCGGCAAGATCATGCGGCGGCTGCTGCGCGATGTGGCCGCGGGGAAAGAGGACATCAATCAGGACACGAGCACGCTGGAGGACTTCGGGGTGCTGGCGAAGCTGCGGGAGGATGGGGAGGGTTAGGACGCGCTTTCTTCGGACGGTTCGTTTGCTCTCGCTCGCCGTTCCATTTCCTCAACAAAGCCCGCACCGAGAATGCCCGTCGGCACCGCGACGACGGCGATACCAACCAACGCGATCGCAGCCGCGAGAACCCGACCGAACGGCGTGACCGGAAACACGTCGCCGTAGCCGACCGTCGTGAGCGTGACCACGGCCCACCACATCGACTCCGGGATGCTGCCAAAGAGCTCGGGCTGCGCCTCTCGCTCCGCGAAGTACATCAGCGTCGATGCGATGAGCAACAGCGCACCGAAGAACGAGATCGAAACCACAAGCGGGTCTCGCTGCTGGCGAATGACAGTTGAGATCAAATCGATCGCGGATGAGTACCGCGTGAGCTTCAGGATGCGCACGATCCTAAAGATCCGAATCAGTCTGAGGACTCTGAGATCGAGCCCGGGGATCTGTGCCAGCAAGGGAAGAATCGCGAGAAGATCGATGACGGCCGAGAAGGACAGGGCGAACCGGAAGCGCCCTTCGAATCGTCCGCGAAAGCGATCGTCGGCGATGCAGGCCCAAACGCGCACCGCGTACTCCAGCGCAAAGATGCTCAGGATCACCGTCTCGCTCACCTCGAACGCGATCGGTGCGGCTTTCCGAAACTCGGGCACGCTCCCGAGAATCATCTCGATCACGGCGAGCATAATGAGTGTGATCAGCGCAAAGTCGAGAACCCGGCTCGGCAGATCACCGACCCGCGCAGGCTCAAGCAAGTCCCAGATGCGGAGTCGGAAGTCTTCGAGCTTGCGATTGATGCCTCCCATGCTTCGCGTACCGTACTTCGTGGCGGATGAACTCGCTCCACACGGATCACATATCACACCCGCGTGTACACCCCGCTCATAAACCGCTTCCACCCGCCCGCCCCGTCCTCGGCCTGCGAGTGCATGCGGCGCTCGTTCGGACTCTTGATCTCGATGACGTCCTGATAGCGGACGAGCGTGTTCGGGTCCTCGAAGCTCGGCCCCGTCGTGTCGAGCGTGAGGGTGTTGCCCCCGTCATTCCGGCCTCCCTCGTAGACGAACATGTGGGCCATCGGGCTGCCGATCCAGTTGCCGACGTACCGGCCCACGCGAACGTCGTAGCCGAGCGTCATATAAGCAGTCATCTCGCCTTCGCCGCCCGGGAGCTGTCCGGTCATTTGCGCCTGGATCCACAGGTCGCCGATCGCGCGGACGGCCTCGCGGCCGAACGATTTCATCGGCGGCTCGCCGACCCCGGCGTCGCAGGTGTGCTCGAAGGTCCACTCGCCGACCATGCTCATCAGCCAGCGGTGCTCGTCGGTGGGTTCTGTGAACACGGAAACCTCCCTCGGTGTGGCAAGCGGTGACCCAAACCCAGCATACTGTCGCCCATGGCCGATCCCGCCACCGTCTCCGCAGCTCCCCCTGTCATCGGCATCGTCATGGGCTCGCAGTCCGACTGGGACACGATGCGGCACGCGTCGGAGACGCTCACGTCGCTCGGCGTGCCGCACGAGACGCGGGTGGTCTCCGCGCACCGGACGCCCGATTTGCTCTTTGAGTACGCCGACGAGGCCCGGGGGCGCGGGCTGCACGCGATCATCGCGGGTGCGGGCGGGGCGGCGCATCTGCCCGGGATGCTGGCGGCGAAGACGCCGCTGCCGGTGCTGGGCGTGCCGGTGCAGTCCAAAGCGCTCAGCGGGCTCGACAGCCTGCTCTCGATCGTGCAGATGCCCGCGGGCGTGCCGGTGCCGACGTTCGCGATCGGGCGCGCGGGCGCGGTCAACGCGGCCCTCACCGCCGCCGCGATCCTCGCGTTGACCGATCCGAAGATCAAAGCCGCGCTCGATGACTACCGGCGTGAGCAGACGTTCCGCGTGATGCAGAACCCCGATCCGTCCGTCGCGGCGGGCGAGGAGTCCTGAGCCATGCGGATCGGCGTGCTGGGCGGCGGGCAGCTCGGGCGGATGATCGCGCTGGCGGGCATCCCGCGCGGGCACACGTTCCGCTTCCTCGATCCGAACCCCGAGGCGTGCGCGGGCGAGGTCGGCGAGCTCGTCGCGGGGCCCTTCGAGCCGGGCGATCATCTCGATCGCTTCGCGGCCGGACTCGATGTCGTGACATACGAGTTCGAGAACGTGCCGACGGTGCTCGTCGAGCTCCTGCTCGCACGCGGGCTCGACGTCCGGCCCGGCGTGGACTCGCTGAAGTTCGCACAGGACCGCCTGCTCGAACGCGGGCTGTTCGCCGATCTTGGGATCGAGACGCCGCGGTTCAAGCAGATCGATTCGGTTAAGGATCTCGCGGCCGGGATCGCCGAGATCGGTTCGGACGCGATCCTCAAGACCCGCCGCGACGGCTACGACGGCAAGGGGCAGGTCCGGATCTCGGCCGACACCGACCCGGCGTCTGCCTACGCCGAGATCAAGGACGCCCCGGCGATCCTGGACGAGCGCGTCTCGTTCGACCGCGAGCTCTCGATCGTTGCGTCGCGCGGCATCGACGGCACGATCGCGTTCTACCCGCTCGCCCAGAACCGGCACCACAAGGGCATCCTGCGGACCACGATCGCGCCGGCGCCGGATGTCTCGATGGACGTCAAACGCTCAGCCGAGGACGCGGCCGCGGCGCTGCTCGAACGGCTGAACCATGTCGGAACGATCGCGCTCGAGTTCTTCGATGTCGGCGGGAAGCTGCTCGCCAACGAGTTCGCCCCCCGCGTACACAACACCGGTCACTGGACGATCGAGGGCGCGTACCCGAGCCAGTTCGAGAACCACGTGCGGTGCGTCGCGGGCGAGAAGCCCGTCATGTCGCGCGTGCACGGGGCGTTCGCGATGGTCAACATCGTGGGCGAGCACCCCAAACCCGGCGCGTTCGACACGATCCCCGACGCGGCGCTGCACCTCTACGGCAAGACCGAGCGCGCGGGCCGCAAGCTGGGTCACGTCACGGTGCACGGCATGACCGCGAGCCGGCTTGAGGATCTGATGGAACGGGTGGAGGCGCAGTCGCCGATCGTGCTTGGCTAATCCGCAGCGGTCTCGAGCAGCTTTCGCCGACGGATCACGATGAAGCTGGCCCCGGCGGACCAGACCAAGAGCGAGACCGTTGCAAACGCGATCCAGATGACGCGTACGAGCGGATCGGGCGGGATGACCGCAAGCGCCGCGGTCCGTGGCCCGATCTGGATCTCGAAGCCGGTGATGCCAGGCGTAGCCCGAGCGTCCCGACGGCCTGCCGCCAGCGCGGTCTGGACGCCCCCCTTGTTTGTCAGGGCCACGGGCTGAAACGTGATGGAGTTGAGCAGCGAGTTGATCTGCTCGGCCTGCAGATCGATCTCGGCATCGAGCAGTCCCGCGGCGTCGGCGGTGATCCCCGCGCCATCGAGCACTGATCGGATCTCGGCGGCTCCGAGCGGGAGCGGCCGCTCGCGTGCCGCTCCGCCCGCCTCGGTGATCCGCCCGACCAGTCGCTCGCCGTTCCGAGGGGAGTAGGCGAGCGAGCGCCGTGAATCGAGCAGAATGCCGACACCCGGGCCACTGAGCTCCGCCGGCAGCTGATCCGCGGGCACCGTCCGCTCCAGATCGAGCTGGATCGATGCCCGCGTCTCGCCCTCCACGACGATCTCGACCTCGAACGTGCCGCTGGTGGCGGACTCGGTCATTGACGCGACCGTTCCGTCGAACGCGGCTTCGACGACGTAGTCCAGCCGCGATGACGGCGGGCCAATCGCCGGGGGCACAAGTGTGATCGCCGCCGCGAGCGGGAGCGGACGCCGTGCCCACCAGTTCGCCCGCGGCACCATCGCCGCGACCTCGACGAGCCACGCGAGCAACACCGCCGCGAGAACCAGCAGCAACGCCCACCCCGAGAGCGCAGACAGAACCCCGCCCTGCACCCGGACAAGCGAACCTCGTGTCGGAACGCCGACGCGTGCGAGTTCGGCGCCGCACTCCGGGCAGCGGCCGTCCGTGAGTGATTCGATTTCGTAGCCGCACGCCCCGCAGCCGGCGGTCCGCGGGAGTCGGCGAAGCGAAAAGATCGCACGCCAGACCGCGTTTGCAGCGAGCGTGACGACGAGCAAGCAAACGACCGCCATCACGGCGAACACAGCCGTGCGGATCATCGGATCGGAGAGATTCACGCGAGCTCCATACGGGCGGTCGCATGGTTGAAGTCACCCCAAGTCGGCTGAACCGCCTTCGCGTCACGCAAACGCTCGTGGTAGTCCTCCCGCGAAACCTCAACACAACCCAGCCGCGCCAGGTGCGGGGTCTGGAACTGGCAATCCAGCAGCACGAACCCGCGCGATCGCAGGTGGTGCCACAGGTGCACGAGCGCGACCTTGCTCGCGTCGGTGCCGCCGAGATCGGGGCGGCTGAACATGCTCTCGCCCGCAAACAGCCCGTCCACCGCGACGCCGTAAAGCCCGCCGACGAGGTGCTCGGTACCGACGTCGTCTGTGCGCCAGACCTCGACGCTGTGAGCCACCCCGGCGGCGTGCAGGTGGGTGTAGATCGCGCGGACCTGCGGATCGATCCACGCGCCCTCGCGGTCCGGGTCGCCGCACTCGGCGATCACGCACCCGAACGCCTCGTCGGACGACACCCGGAAACGGCCCGACCTCACCCGCTGGCGGAGCGACTTCGAGACCCGCAGCCCGCCGTCCTCAAGGGGGATGATGCCGCGCTCGGGCGGGTCGTAGAGGTAGACCTCCGCGGGCCCGCCCGGGATGCGGCGGTCGAGATCGGCCATCGGGAACACGCCGCGGCGGTACCACGACAGAGCCTCGGCGACCAGTGGATCCGTCTCCTCGTGCCTCGGGGCGGCGTCTTCGGGCGTCGGGGGTTCTCGGCGCACGCGGTTGATCGTACACTGATGGGGCACTTGTTCGGGTGCGGGCGTGCGTGCTGAAATGCCGAGCGACCGAACCCCAACAAGCAGTGCGCGGCGTGCCCGCAGAGGGGATTCTCGATGGACCACAACACGGCAGAGCTGCTCAGGGACATGCTGGACGAGGAAGTGCTCATCCCGGCGATGCTGTTCGTCACCGTGCTCGTGATGTTCTTTATCGGGACCATCGGGAAGGTGATCACCCGCGTGAGCCGCGAGAAGACCAAGCGTGAGGTCGCGGCGTACATCGCCGAAGGAACGATGTCGCCCGAGCAGGGCGAGCGTCTGCTGCGTGCCGGCAGCCGCAACGTCTAAAGGGGACCGGATCGATGCTGAACGTACTTGCCGACGCGTGCTCCACCGAAGCCGTCGTGAATCAGACCGCGCTGCTCGCGAGCTCCGAGGAGGTCGTGCCGATCGTCGCGATCGGCGGCGGCATCCTCGTCGCGATCGTCGCGATCATCTTCGGATCGGTGAAGAAGATGGTGATGTCGCGCAACGTCGAGGAATCGCGCCGCGAGATCGCGGCATACGTCGCCGAGGGGTCGATCACGCCCGAGGACGCGAAGAAGATCCTCGAGTCCGAGCCCAAGTCGATCCGCGACGCCTGAACGACTTGTTGGTAACTAGCTCTTCGCGGCCGCCAGCTCGGGCGTGTACCACTCGTCGAGCACGGCCCGCCACTCGTCCAGTCCGTTCACCGCGATGAACCGCTTGCGGACCTCATCCCCACGCGGGTGATGGGCCGCGAAGCGGATCGCGAACTTGCGCATCGTCTTGCCCGTGTGCAACTCCGGGTGGCGGAGCGAGCGGTTGACCGCGAGCGCGAGCTCGAAGTGCTGCTCCAGGACCGATCGCTGCTCCTCGATGGTCGGCGGCTTCGGTTCGCGGCCGGCGAGATAGCTTCTTGCCTGGCGGAAAATCCACGGGTTCCCGATGCACCCGCGCGCCACGCTCGTGCCCGCGAGGTGGGCGCGCTCGGACGAGCAGTAGTCGATCATCCGGACGATCTCGCTCGCGGCCCAGATGTCGCCCGAGCCGAACACGATGCGGCTGGTGTGCTTGCCGGGGTGCTTGCGCTGGACGATCTCGCGGATCATGTCCCAGCGGCTCGGGCCGACGTATTTCTGTGTGACGGTGCGGCCGTGCACGGTGACCCACGCGCAGCCGACGTCGTAGGCAGCATCGAAGACGCGGTAGAAGTTCTCGATCATCTCGGGCGTGTCGTCGAAGGACCGCCGCAGCTTGACGGTGACCGGGATCTCCTTCGGCACCGCCTCGCGGACGGCCTCGAGCAGCGCGGTCGCGCCCTCGGGCGCCGCCAGCCAGTGGCCGCCGCGGGCCTTGCGCTGGATTTTCTTGACGGGACAGGCGAGGTTGACGTCGATGGCTGAGAAGGCAGGCACCGGGGACCGGGCACCGGGCACCGGGGTGGAGTCTGCGGACGGCGTTTGGACTGCGAGGGCCGGTGCCTGGTGCCCGGTGCCAGGTGCCCCTTCAGCAAGCCGGCGGTACTCCTTCTCTTTCCGCTTGCCCTGCTCGATCATCTTGATCGCGGCGGCGGCCATCTCGGCGGGCTCGGAGCCCATGATCTGGCCCGTGAGCGGGTGGTCCTCGGCGCCGCCCGGGACGTTCTCTTCGATATCGCCGAGGTCTGCCTTCGCGAAGCCGCGGCCGCCGGCGAGCAGGGTGCGGTCGAGCAGGGCTTCGGTGACGCACATGGGGCAGCCGTGGCGGCGGGCGATGATCCGCATCGCGGCGTCGGAGTAGCCCGCGAGCCCCGCCTGGAAGAACGGGGCATCGAAGCCCGGCATCAGCTCGGTGACGCGAGGATCGACGGCACAGCCGTTGAACCGGACGAGCTGCCGCTCGGCGGCGGCCCGTGGGTCGATCTCCTGCGCGGGCGGCGTGGCGGCGAGGGCCGGGGCGACGCCCGGGCTCGGGCCGGTCGCGTTGTTGGAGTCGGTCTCGCAGCCCATCGTCGGAAACGCTAGGTTTGGTGCATGTGGAATGCTCGGAATGCGGTTCTGGCTGGACTCTGCCTGCTCGGTCTCTCGGGTTGCGGGCTCTTCGGCGGCGGGCCCCGGGACGTCTCGTACGCGCGGCCGCTGCCGGCGGGTCTCGTGCAAGGCGCGACGCTCGACGTGCAGGTCTACCGCAACGACACGCGGCTCGAGCTGACGAACACCACCGCGCGGTCGTTCGGGCCCTCGACAGTGTGGATCAACGAGCGGTTCAGCCTGCCGATCGACGGCTTCGCGATCGGCGAGTCGCTCGACCTCAAGCTCCGCAGCTTCGTGGACGAGTTCGGCAACCCCTTCCGCGCGGGCGGGTTCTTCGCGACCGAGGTGCCCGACCTCGTCGTGCTCGCGCAGCTGGAGCACGAGGGAGAACTGCTGGGGCTGGTGGTGACCGGGAATGACGTGCAGTAGCGATGAGCCTTGATCCAGACAACAAGCTTTGGCAGAAGGTCGGATGGGCTTACGGACTCGTCAGTGTTGCTGTGATTCTTGTTGGTGCGTATTTCGCCTTCCAGATCCCCTCGAGGCTCTACGTCGCGAGGAACGCGAACAAGTGGCCGACAACGACAGGGCAGGTTCAATCGAGCAACCTCTCGAGTTTCTCTGAGCAGCCACTTCGAGCTCGCTACAAATATTCGGTTGACGGCAAGCAATATGAATCCACACGAGTCTTCGCTTACGGCAACGAAGCGGTCACTCGACGTGAGGAGATCATGTTGAGAGACCGTGTCAACGGCAAAAACGTACTCGTCTATTACGACCCGGAGAAAACATCACGATCTGTCCTTGAACCGAACGTCGATAACGGCGAAGTCGTAGAGATGTTCCTGTTGCCCGCCGTGCTCATAATCGGTGGCCTGGCGAACGTGGGGTGGATTGCGGCGCAGCGACAAGCTGCTAAATACAACGAGCAGTTCGGCTCGAAAGGAAAGACGAGTGACATCGATGGTGATTCTGGCGATGGTCACGACGGCGACGATGCAAGCTGACCCCCGCCCCCGCGACGCCGGCGTGATTGTCGGCACGCTACCAACCGGCGAGCACAACGCGATCACCGATGTCGAGGGCGTGCACGTCGGGCACACGACGGTCATCGAGGACCTGCCGGGCGGCCGCGCGGTGCGGACGGGCGTGACGGCGGTGCTGCCGCACGGCGGCAACCTCTTCCGCGACAAGGTGCCCGCGGCGGTGCACGTCTACAACGCGTTCGGCAAGGCGGCGGGGCTGCTGCAGGTCGAGGAGCTCGGGCAGATCGAGACGCCGATCGTGCTGACCAACACGCTCAGCGTGGGCGAGGCGCTCTCGGCGACCGTCCGCTGGTCGCTCGATCAGCCGGGCAACGAGCGGGTCGGGTCGGTCAACGCGGTCGTGGGCGAGACCAACGACGGCGGGCTCAGCGATATCCGCGGCATGCACGTCACGCGGGAGCACGTCATCGCGGCGATCGAGTCGGCGGCCGAGGGGCCGGTGGCGGAGGGCAACGTCGGCGCCGGGACGGGGACGCGGGCGCTGGGATTCAAGGGCGGGATCGGGACCAGCTCGCGCGTCGTGACGCTCGGGGATGACTCGTACACGGTCGGTGTCCTGATCCAGGCGAACTTCGGACGGGATCTGCGTGTGCTGGGCGTGCCGATCGGGTCGCTGCTGCGAGCCGAGGATGAGGGCGACGGCGACGGCTCGTGCATGGTCATCATCGCGACCGACGCCCCGCTCGACACGCGGGATCTCGAGCGCGTGGCGCGGCGGAGCTTCAACGGGCTGGTGCGCACGACATCGGTCATGTCGAATGGCTCGGGCGACTTCGCGATCGCGTTCTCGACCGGATACCGCGTGATGGACAGGTCACGCGAGATGATCTCAACGCGATTCGCAACCGCGTTCTTCCAGGCAGTCGAGGAAGCGACGGAGGAGGCGGTCTACAACGCGCTCTTCGCGGCCGAGACGATGACCGGGCACCGCGGGCGGACGGCGGAGGAGCTGCCGGTCGGGCGAACGCTGGAGTTGCTGCGGGAGCGCGGTGTGCTTGAGGAGAACGACTGATGGCACGCATCTGCGTCTTCGGCCCTCACCCGGACGATCAAGAGCTCGGCATGGGCGGCACGATCATGCGGCTCGCGGAGCAGGGGCACGAGGTCCTGCTCGTTGACATGACCAACGGCGAGCCGACGCCACTCGGGGATCCGGAGACGCGCAAGCAGGAGGCGATCGACGCGCTCGCGGTGCTCTCGGAAGGGGGCACGCCGGTGAAGCGGGTGTGTTTGGGCTTGCCCAACCGCACGGTCGAGCACACGGTCGAGGCGCGGCATCTGGTCGCGGGCGTGATCCGGGCGTGGCAGGCTGACGTCCTGTTCACGACGTACTTCCAGGACGCGCACCCGGATCACCTCGCGACGACGCGGATCGTGGAGGACGCGCGGTTCGACAGCAAGCTGAGCAAGATCGAGATGCCGCCGCCGATCGATCACTGGACGGGCGAGCGGTTCGACGGGCCGGGCGTGGTCGAGGGCGGGACGCAGACGACGCCGTGCCACCCGACATGGCTGTTCTACTACTACGCGACGCATTTGCGGTGGGTGGCGGACCCGAACTTCGTGTTCGATATCTCTGGGCTGGTCGAGCGGAAGATCCGGTCGATCGAGGCGTACCGGACTCAGTTTGTCCTGCCCGAGAAGAACCGGCGGGTGGTCGAGTGGGTCCGGTCGGCCGCGGATTACTTCGGAAGCCGGATCGCGACCGAGGCGGGCGAGCCCATGTTCACGAAGGAGCCGCTTCGGTTGCGCTCGCTGCACGGCTTGCTCGGGTGACCCCGCGCCAGACGGCGCCAACAAGCGAGATCACGAGCGCGAGCGGGACGATCAGCACATGCCACGCGAGCGACGCGCCGGTGAGGATCGGTGAATCCGCGAAGACCGGCGTGATCCAGCCGGCGGCGGACATCACCCAGATCGCGTTGACCAGCGTGACCGCGACGACGAGCGCGGAGCCGACACGGCCGGGAGCGCCACGGCCCGTCCGCGCGACGGACGTCGCGAGCCAGAGGAGGTCGAGCGCGAGCATGAGGGCGTAGGCCCAGTCGGGCAGGTTCACTCGGGCACCGCCCCGCTGCTCGCCGGCGTGAGCGTGGTGGTGTGGACGGCGGCGTCCTTCAGGCCCTCGGCGCTGAGCGGCAGCGGGAACGACTCGCCCGCGAGGAAGGGATCGACCTGGTCGAGGAAGTTGGCGCTGCCCATCCAGCCGTCCTGGCCGCCCAGCAGGACGACGCGGTTGGAATCAAGGCTCGACATGTCGGCGAGGAAGCGGGCGTCGGCGCCGAAGGTGACGCTGTGCTTGCCGCTGACGATGCCGCTCGCGGCCTTGTAAACGGTCGAGAGTGTGCCGCCCGAGGGGCGGTCGCCGAAGCTGTACGAGCGGCCCAGCAGCGGGATGTTGCCGATCGGGTGGTTGAGCTGGAGGCGGTGCCAGTCGCCCCAGAGCGTGCCGGGCTTGAAGCGGCGTTCGGCGGCGCGGAAGGCTTCGAGGACGTCATCGGCGCGGATTGACGTGTTCTCGATGTCCTGGGCGACCCACGCATGAACGTACGACGCTTGGCGGAGCGTTCCGGTGAGGCCGCCGTACCGCTCCGGGTAGACGGCGTCGATGAGGGCATCGAGGACGAGGTTGTACGCGACGGGGCCCGGCGAGTCGGCGGTGTAGCGGCCGTCCCATTGCCGCAGCGCGGCGAGGACGTTCGGCGCGACGGCCTGCTGCTCGATCGCGAAGCCTGCGAGTTCGAGCATCGCGGTGGTTGCGTCGAGGCTCTGCTGGCTGAAGACGTCCCGTTGCAGCGCGGCGAAGTCGTCGAGCGTTGCGGCTTCGAGACCGCCCAGGACCGATTGCATGCGGACGACGCGGTCGTTGGAGTTGCCCTGTCCGACGACGGGCGGGTCGAGGCTGACGGGGGTGTTGTTGCCGCTGACGAGGACGCCCGACTCGGGATCGAACGCGGTGGGCAGCTCCGCGGCGGTCGGGCCCGCGTCCCACGCGAAGCGCGGATCGGCGGGGTCTACCGGGAGCACCCACGCGGCGCGGCCCGCGGCGGGGACGTACCGCGTCGCGAGGACTTGGCCGATATGGCCCTCGGCGTCGGCGTAGACGAAGTTCTGCCCGCCCGCGGCGAAGGTGTCGAACGCCTCGACAAACTCGCCGAAGTTCGTCGCGCGGCTCAGCTTGTAGAACGCGGTGAACTCGTCGGTCGCGTCGTGGCCCGTCCAGCGCATCGCGAGGTCCTTGCCGGTCGCGCGCTTGAGGCCCTTGAAGAGCATGGCGTCGGTGAGAATGGGCCCGTGCTCGGTCTCGCGCACGGTGACGGTGTTGTCGAGCCACCAGCGTGTGCGGAGCTTCTCGAGTCGGTCTGTCGTTTCCAGGTCTGTCGCGTCGTAGAGGATGCTCGACAGCGCCTGCATGTTGGTGCCGCCCCAGGCGATGTGGTCGTTGCGACCCACAAGTACGAAAGGCAATCCCGCGATCGTCAGACCCGCGGCGGAGCTCTCCGGCGAGCGGTACGCGACGACCGACCACAGCCCCGGCATCGGCAGACCAAGGTGCGGGTCGCTGCCCAGCAGCGCCGCGCCGGATTCGGTCTTGTCGCCCGTGATCGCGAAGGCGTTGGAGCCCGACTTGCTGACATTCAGCAGCAGGTCGAGCGGTGTGGGCTCGCCCGGCCCGAAGCTCGGCACGCCCTCCGCGGCGGTGCGGCGAAGGCGGCCGACGTAGGCGTTGTAGCCCGGGTCGCTTGCGCGTGGGATGAGGCTGAGCCACCGGCCCCAGTTGATATCGGCGCAGAGCAGGCGGCCGATTGCGAGCACGTCGGCGATGGTCCAGGGGTCATCGGGATCGAAGCCGAGCGTGCGGTAGTCCGCGGGTGTCTCCGAGACGCGCTCGCGGTGGTCGTTGATGGCTTGGACGTAGCGCTCGATCCAGCGGCGCGTGTCGGGCGGCAGGATCTGTTCCATCTCGGGCACGGCGGTTGTGAGCCCGAGCGCGCGGATGGAGTGATCGATGCCGTTGAGCAACGGCCCGCTCATCTCGCTCGCGCGGCCCCACGCGAGGTGCCTGAGAATCTCCATCAACGCGAGGCGTTGGTGGGCATGGGTCAGGCCCAGCAGATACGGCACGTCGTCATCGGCCCCGGCGACGATCAGCGGGGTCTGGCGCGCGTCCCAGTGGATGGTCGCCGGGGCGGTGAGCGGGAACGCGCCGGTCGGGAATCGCGCGACCCGGTCGGACGTTGTCACTGATCCCGGGGGTGGCGGTGTGGCGATGCAACTCGGGATGAGCACCAGAAGCAGCGCAAAGCAGCCGATAGGGGCCCATGCGGTGAAGCGGGCGCGGCGGGGCTTGGATGTGTCTCGGGGATTGGATTCGGGCATTCGGCGGTGAAGATAAGGGACGCGTCGGAGCCGGGACGGTCCTGGGACGGTCTTGGGATCGATCCGGGATGGAGCCGGGATGGAGCCGGGCGTGCGACCGGGGTAGTATGCGGTGTTGAGACTCGGTATCAATGAGCAAGCTCGTGTCTGCCCGCTTCGGCGGCATCCCGTCGCCCGGGCGATCTGGGTCTCGATCGGGTTTTCGCTGCTAGCGCTGGGCGTGGTCGGGATCCTGGTCCCGGGCTGGCCCACGACGATCTTTGTCCTGCTCGCGTTCGGCAGCTTCCTGCGGGGCGAGCCGCGGCTGGCCCGCTGGCTCAACCGGCACCCGGTGTTCGGCCGTTTCCTCAGGATGGCACGCCACGGCATGCCGCTCTCGGCGAAACTCGTGACGCTCGCCGTGATGTGGGCGTCGGCCGGCGCGAGCGTGTGGTGGATGCTCAGCCGCGAGGAGCCGCTGGCCCTGCCGGCGGCGATGACCGTGGCGGCTCTGACCGTCGGCAGCGTGGTGCTGCTGCGGCACAAGGGCCAGTCGGAGGGCGAGGCCCCCGAATCCTGCGGGCACGCCTAGGCATCTGACTTCAGTTCAGACGCAACCACCCTCCCCCGAGTGGGTTGTGCGTCGGGGTGTTGCCCGGCAGCACCCCAAAAGTGTGCAGCCGTCCCGAATGAGCCCCGGCATCGGTCCGATGACCGGACGAGTACCTCTCTCGTTCGGGTGGTCTCCTCGGGGATTGCGTGAAAGCCAAAGACCCTCAGTCTGTGTTTGAGTCGCGGGCGACCGCCGTGGGTCGCGTCGGTCTGCTGCGCGAAGCGGGCTCGGCGTTGGTGCTTGCCGCGTCGGGGCTCGGGTCGTTGTGGTTCGCGCGGGTGTTCCTGACGGAAGCTACGACCGGGCTAACGGGCGTCGCGCTGCTCGCGGCGCAGGGCGGCGTGTTCCTCTCGATACTGGTCGCCGTGGCCCTCGGCGTGCGGGCGGCGCGAAAGTCCGCTGCGCGCCGGCCAACGTCAACCGATTCCGACGCCTCCTCGACGCCGACAGAAGTGCGGTGGCTCCGCACGGGCTACATCGCGGCTCTGAGCACCATCGCGCTGCTGACCGTCGGCGGGCAGTACGTACTGCACCACTCGATCGAGTCGCTGGCGTCGGACTCGCACCTCGTCAACGTCGCGGGACGGCAGCGGACGCTGTGTCAGCGGACTGCCAAGGCATCGCTCGGTCTGGTGCAGGCCCGCGAGGCCGGCGATGAAAGGGCGGCGCGCGAGGCGGCCTCCGATCTGGAAGCGACGCTTGAGAGCTGGACGACAAGCCAGCGGGCGCTCACGGCCCGCGACGAGGCATCGGATCTGACGGGTGAGAATTCGCCCGAGTCGCTCGAGCTCTTCCGCAGGATGAAGCCGGATTTCGACCGCGCGGTGACGTCCGCCCGGGCGCTCCTGAGCGGCGACTCACCCGAATCGGACGATGATCTCGCCCGCGTCGTGACCGCGTCCGCGGACGCCTATCTGCCGGTCATGAACGAGGCGGTCGGGCAGTACGAGCGCGAATCCAACGCGCGGGTGTCGTTCCTCCGCCGGCTCGAGGTCTCGCTCGCCTCGATCGCGTTGCTCGTGCTCGCGCTGCAGGCGGTGCTGGTCTTCGAGCCGATCCTGCGGCGGCTGCAGCGGCGGCGGCACTTCGAGCGCGAGCAGACGCTCGAGTTCAAGCGGCTCGCGATGATGGTGCAGCGCACGTCGAACGGCGCGGTGATGCTCGACCCGCGCGGCAGGATCCTCTGGACCAACGAGGGTCTCTCGCGCATGACCGGGCTCGCGCGGGCGGACATCCTCGACCGGATGATCGACGACCTGCTCGATGAGCGTTCGACCGACCGCCGTGTGTTTGTCGGGCTGCGGTACGCGATCGATCGCGCCTCGGAGTTCCGCGGTGAGATGCGGATCCGATCCACGAGCGGCTCCGCGGTCTGGATCGAGCTTGACCTGCAGCCCGTCCTCGACGACGACGGTGAGCACACCGGGTTCGTCGTGATCGCGGCCAACGTCACCGCGCTCCGCCGCGAGCGTGAGCGCGCCGAGGCTGCCCTGAAGGATCACGAGGCGCTGACCGATGCGCTGGACCGCCACGCGATCATCGCCGTGCTGGACCCCGATATGCGCGTCCTCGACGTCAACACCGCGTTCCGCGCGATGACGGGGTACGCCGACGACGATCTCGTCGGGCAGCACCCGTCGATGCTCAGCGGCGACGGGAACGGCACCGAGACCTGGCTGGAGGTGGCGGCCGCGGTGGAGCGCTCGGGCGTGTGGCGCGGCGAGATGTGCCTGATCTCGAAGCGCGGCTCGCTGCGGTGGCTCGACACGACCGTCGCGCCGAGCGTGGACCACGAAGGGTGCCTCGAGAAGTACGTCGTTATCCAGTTCGACGTGACAGGGCTCAGGGAAGCCGAGCAGCAGTCGTCCGAGGCGATCGAGGCGTTGACCGATGCGCGGATGCTGCTCGAGGAGTCTGGGCGTCTGGCGCGGATGGGCGGCTGGATGCTCGATACCAGGACGATGGACGTGACCTGGACCAACGAGGTCTACCGCATCTACGGGCTCGAACCCGGACATATGCCGACCGTTGAAGAGGGCATCAACCACTACGCACCCGAAGCGCGACCCGTGATCAGCGACGCCGTGCGGCGTGCGATCGATGAGGGCGTGCCCTACGACATCGAGGTCCCGTTCATCAACGCCCACGGGCAGCACCTGTGGGTCCGCGCGGTCGGGCGCCCCGAGTACCGAGACGGCGAGTGCATCCGGCTCTGGGGCATCTTCCAGGACGTCACCGAGGAGCGCGAAGCGAGAAAGCGCGAACGCCTGCTTACCTCGCGCCTTGAGGCCGCAACAGTCGGGGGCGGCGTCGGCATCTGGGAGTGGGTGCTCGAGACGGACGAACTGATCTGGGACCGCACGATGTTCTCGATCCACGGCAAGACGTGGGCCGATCGGACGCTTGACGGCACCGCCTGGCGGGACTTCATCCACCCGGAGGATGTCCGCGAGGTCCTCGACACACTCAACAGCGTCACCCCGTCGTCGAAGCCCGTCGAGCTGAACTACCGGATCATCCGGTCGGACGGCGAGATCCGGTACATCCAGTCCCGCGCGAGCGTCATGCCCGACGACGAGCACGGCTTCACGCGGCTCATCGGTGTCAACAGCGACGTGACCGATCTCCGAATCGCTGAGGAACGATTCACCAAGGCAACCTCTGCCGCCCTCGTCGGCGTGTGGGACTGGAAGGTCTCGACCGGCGCGGTGCATTTCAGCGATACGTACTACACGATGCTCGGCTACGAGCCGACCGAGCTGCCCATGTCGTTCCAGACCTGGGAACGGCTGCTGCACCCGGAGGATCGGGCCGAGGTCGATCGCAAGATCCACAAGCACATGGAGGATCAGTCGATCCCCTACGACTTCGAGGTCCGGCTGCAGACCAAGGCGGGCGCGTACAAGTGGATCAAGACGAAGGGCGAGATCGTCGAGCGGGACGAGAACGGCATCCCCGTCCGCATGATGGGCGTGCACATCGATGTTGACGAGCTGCTGCAGGCGCAGCGGTACGCCGAGTCGCTGAACGACCAGCTGCAGCAGAAGACCGACTACGCCGAGCAGATGGCGGCCGAGGCGCAGCGGGCGAGCACAGCGAAGTCCGAGTTCCTGGCGAACATGAGCCACGAGATCCGCACGCCGATGACGGCGATTATCGGCTACGCCGACCTGCTGCGGGACGACCCCGAGGTACTCAAGGACGAGTCGCTCCGCGACAATCACATCGGCACGATCCGCCGCAACGGCGAGCACCTGCTCGATCTCATCAATGACATCCTCGACATGTCCAAGATCGAGTCGGGCAAGCTGCGCGTCGAATCGATCGATGCGGACGCGGTCGAGGTCGCACGCGGCGTTGTGTCGCTGCTGAGTATCCGCGCGAAGGAGCGAGGGCTGGATCTCTCGTTCGAGACCGACGACGGAGTCCCGCCGATCGTGAAGACCGACCCGACGCGCCTGCGTCAGATCCTCACGAACCTCGTCGGGAACGCGATCAAGTTCACCGAAGCCGGCTCGGTCCGCCTCCGGGCCGGCTACGACTCGGCTTCGGCAGAGCTGATCTTCGACGTTATCGACACCGGGATCGGCATGACGACGGAGGCCATGGAGCGGATCTTCGATCCGTTCGAGCAGGCCGACCGCAGCACGACCCGGCGCTTCGGCGGCTCGGGCCTCGGACTGCGGATCAGCCGGCAGCTCGCCCAGATGATGGGCGGCGATATCACCGTCGAGAGCGAGCCCGATGTTGGCAGCCGCTTCACGGCCCGCGTCGCGGCACCCGAGGTCACCGGGAGCGATTCGATCACGAGCGCGGACCCTGACGCGGACACCGCCGGCGCCGAGACCAACGCCACACCGCTCGCCGGTCGGCGGGTGCTGCTCGCCGAAGACGGCCCGGACAACCGCCGCCTGATCTCGTTCTACCTCACCGCCGCGGGCGCGGAGGTCACGGTCGCCGAGAACGGCCGCGCAGCGCTCGCCCACATGCAGGACAAGGCCGGCGAGCCGTTCGATCTGATCGTCACCGACATGCAGATGCCAGAGATGGACGGCTACGAGCTCGCCGAGGCGGTCCGGACGCGCTGCGGGCGGCTCCCGATTCTGGCGTTGACCGCCAACGCGATGGCGGAGGACCGCGAGCGGTGTCTCGCGGCGGGGTGCGATGACTACCTGCCGAAGCCGGTCGATCGGGCTGGCCTTGTGGCGGCGTGCGCCCGCGCGATCCTCCGTACCGGGGATCATCGGGCCGCCTGAGAGCCTTGTTCAGGGTATCTCACCCCCCGTGATTTCGGGTTCGGGGGGATGAGAATTCCATCCCTCGCGCATCCGATTTGCCGATACAATGGTTTCGGACAGCAGCATCATCCGTGTTTGTTCTGGTGACGCTTCCGCCGGCTGTGAGACCATTCACGGCGCCTGGGGACCTCTCAAGAACCATCACGGGGTGCGTTTGAGCTCGCCGCGCGACGTACCGCGACGGGTCTTCATGGGTGAGTTGTTCCGCCCATGCAGGGGACTTGTGTGATTGGTGCCCTGAGAGGAATGACCGATGGCCGGCGAAACCAGAGCCACCCGGGTCGCCACGCTCGTTGAATCGCTGCAGTCGCAGGCGCAGAGCCTGTCGCCCGCGTCGCTCGAACTGCTCCTTGACGGCGTGCAGCATCACGTCATTGCCGTGCAGCGTGAGACCTTCCAGATCCTGTTTGCGAACCGCGCCGGCGCGCTGTCGCTGGGCTGCACGACCTCCAGCATTGTCGGCCGGCGCTTGACCGAGTTCCTGCCCGGGCTCACGCTCGAGCGGCTCGTCGATCTCACCGCGCCGCTCCTCGAGAACGCGAGCAAGGTCGTGCACACGCGCGTGGACGTGCGACCGCTCGAGGCCGAGCCCGAGCCGCGCACGCTGAGCTTCAGCTTCGTCCCGCGGCTGTGCGAGAACGGCTGCTTCGTGGCGGTCGGGGGTGACCCGAGCGGCAGCGACCAAGAGATCGCGGATCTCGTCGAGGACAACGCGCGGCTCGAGCAGCTTGTGGACCAGACCGCGATCGAGCTCGACGGCTCGCGCCGCCGATTCGAGCGTGCGATCAGCGGCTCCCAGCAGGGCCTCTGGGAGTGGGTCGTCGGGACCGACGACTGCTGGTACTCCGTTCGCTTCTGGGAGCTCCTGGGCTACCACGAGACGTGCCGACCGTCGAACGAGTTCAAGCACTTCGAAGACGCGATCCACGAACCCGACCGCGATTCGGCCTGGCAGGAGGTGTACCGCGCCGTCGAGACCGGTCACCGACTCGACACCAAATTCCGCCTCGTCGGCATGAACGGCGTGAGCCGCTGGTACCGCGTCGTCGCAGAGGTCAGCACCGAGCCGGGCGACGACCACGCACGTCTCTCGGGCTCGATCATCGATATCCACGACGCCGTCACGGCCGAGGACGCGCTACGCCGCGTCAAGCGCGAGCTGGAGGGCCGCGTCGAGGCCCGGACGCGCGAACTCTCCGAGAAGGTTCTCGAGCTCGGTCATCGCAACGAGCAGCTCGACCAGTTCGGCCGGGTCGCGTCGCACGACCTCCGCGCGCCGCTCCGCAGCATCGAGTCGCACGCCCAGCTCGCGCAGCTCGCCCTAAGCGGCGGGAAGCAGGAGAAGGGGTTCGACCACCTCAACCGGATCAGCTGCAGCATCGAGCGGCTCCGGCTGCTGCTCGAGGGCATCGCGGTCTATTCGAGGCTCGGCCGCTCGAAGAACCAGCCGAGCGCGGTCAACCTCGACCAGCTCTGCGAGGATGTGCTAAGCGACATCGAAACGGACATCCGGGTCGCGGGCGCCGAGGTCGACGTCAGAAAGCTCGGCTCCTGCTTCGCGGACGGGCGGATGCTCCGCCAAGTGCTGATGAACCTGATCCTCAACGGCATCAAGTACGTCAAGGACCAGAAGCCGCAGATCGAGGTCACGCGCGAGAACACGGGCACCAACGAGACGCTCATCCGCGTGCGTGACAACGGCATCGGCATCCCGAACCGATACAAGGCGACCATCTTCGAGCCCTTCAAGCGGCTCCACACCACGGACGAGTACGCGGGTTCGGGCGTCGGGCTCTCGGTGTGTCAGCGGATCATCGAGCTGCACCACGGCCGCATCTGGGTCGAGGACAACCCGGGCGGCGGGTCGGTCTTCTGCTTCACGCTCCCGAACGTGGTGAACCCGATCCCCGCGGAAGCCGACTGACGCCGCCGGTCCATCCCGCTGCGACGCGTATCGTTCGACGTGAGAGCGCTCTCCGTTATCGCTGTTCTTTGGTTGATGGGTACCGCTGCGCGAGCGCAGGTCTCGCTCGTAGTCCTCGGAATCGCGCAGGACGGCGGCTACCCGCAGGCCGCGTGCGAGCGTGACTGCTGCGCACTTGTCGCCGAGGATCCGTCTCGCGTGCGGCTCGTCAGCTGCCTGGCGATCATCGACCACGCGACCGGCGATCGCTGGCTGATCGACGCGACGCCCGACCTGCCCGAGCAGCTCCGGTTGCTCGATTCCGTTGCGTCGCCCCGTCCCGCGGGCGCCCCGGTCGTGTCCGGCATCTTCCTCACGCACGCCCACATCGGGCACTACACCGGGCTCGCGCAGCTCGGCCGCGAGGTGATCGGGACGAACGGGATCCCGGCCTTCGCCATGCCGCGGATGGGCGAGTTCCTCCGCGGCAGCGGTCCGTGGTCGCAGCTCGTCAAGCTCGAGAACATTGATGTCCGGCCGCTCGCCGACAACACCGCCGTCGGGCTGGGCGGCGGCCTCTCGATCACACCGCTGCTCGTCCCCCACCGCGACGAATTCTCGGAGACCGTCGGGTTCCGGATCGATGGGCCGACGCGGTCCGCGCTGTTCATCCCCGACATCGACAAGTGGTCCAAATGGGACCGCTCGCTCGCGGACGAATTAGCCTCCGTCGATGTTGCGTACCTCGACGGCACGTTCTTCCGCGACGGCGAGATCCCGGGACGCGACATGAGCCTGATCCCGCACCCGTTCGTTGAGGAGACCGTCGCGCTGCTCCGCGATCTCCACTTGAATGAACGCGCGAAGGTCCGGTTCATCCATCTGAACCACACCAACCCGCTGCTCTGGGATGACGACGCCCGCCGCGAGATCGAAGCGCTCGGCTTCCGTGTTGCCGAGCAGGGCGAGATCATCCAACTCGGCGAGGCCGACCGATGAGCGACGCACCGACGCCCGAGTCCATCATCCCGCGCAATGTCGCGCCGAGCGGCTTTGCCGAGCATGTCTTCGAGCGCTCGAGGCCGCTTGGTGTTGATCGCGCGGGCCTCTGGCGGTGGCTCAACACGCCCGAGACGTTTACACGCCAGGTGTGGCCCTACCGCGTCGAGTTCGTCGAGGGCACCGGCGTTCACGGCGGGGGCGGGTTCGAGGTCGGCACGCTCAACACCCACCACGGCCCGTTCCTCAACTGCTCGGGCGTGATCACACGCACCGACGAAACCGAGGGCGTCCGCGACCTGCACTACTTCTACGGCGCGTTCATCGTCAGCCCGCGGCTCATCCGGCCCAGACGGCTGCTGTTCACCCTCACGGGCGAACCGGACAACGCGCACCTGAAGCTCCGCGTGGAGTGCGACGTGAAACCCTGGGTCGCGGGAGTCTGGACCGGGCTTCAATCCATGTTCTGGTCGAGCTTCTTCGGATCGGCACGGCGCGGCGCGATCAAGGCCGCGCGATCGGCGTGAAACGCAAGGTCAAGTCCAAACCGACGAAGCCCTGCGGCCGATGCGGCGCAGAAGCGCCGAGGCTCTACCGCGTCGTGGTCGAGAAGGACGGCGCGTGGGTCTTCGTGTGCGACGACTGCTGGCCGAGCGTCTCGGAAGACAACCCCCACTACCACTACGGCGGCACGTGGACCGGTCGTGATCGCGGCTGAGCCCGTGAGAGCAGTCTCAAGCCCGAAGACGCGACCTGATCACTCAGAAATCATCCGGGTTCCGGTTCTGCAGGTAGATCTCGGGCACGAGGTACTTCCAGTCCGGGTGGTCGTGCGTCCTGATTTCGCTGGGCTTCTGCGGCACCCAGAGATCGTCCGTGAGGTCGCGCCCGTTGTGCCAGCGGCAATTGGGCGAACCTGTGTCCATGAACCGCACGATCTCCGCGTGCCCGTCGAGGAACGCGTACACGCCGCCGCCGCTGTGCCAGTAGCTGTACGGGCCCGGCGTGTCCCCGAAGTAGTTCGCGACCAGCGGCGGACTGACGCGCAGGTCGGCGCGGAACCGGTTCGTCTCGGCGAGCAGGATCGTGTGGCTCGGCCGCTGGATGCTCGTCGCGGCAAGGTCGGCCGACTGGCCGGTCTTCTCCCGCTTCCAGAGCACGTGCCCGTTGAGCGCGTAGCTCGAGGCGAAGTCGCCCGTGCACTTCGCGCCGCCCTCAACCAAACCGGCCTCGCCCCACGGGCCCGAGTCGGGGTGCAGCGGGCACGCCCACACCTCGGCTTCTGAAAGCAGACCCAGGTCGAAGAACCGCCGGCGCCAGGTGCGGTAGGTCGTGGGTGTGTCGAGCGTGCGCGCCTCGGGCAGCCGCGAGCCGTTGGTCGCGGCGAACGCGTTGATCGTCACGACGAGCTGCCGCGCGTTCGAGAGGCACGTCGCCTCGCGGGCCCGATCACGGACGGCCTTGAGCGCCGGCAGCAGGAGCGAGAGCACCACCGACACGATCGCGATCGTGACGAGCAGTTCGACAAGCGTGAACGCACGAGCGTTGGATGCGGATACCGGGCGTCTCACTTGGGCATCTCCCGGAACTGCGCGACGTACACGGGGTTCTGCGCCGTCGATTCGAACGAGCTGGGCCACTCGCCGAAACGATCCGAGCCAGGCGGGTAGAACGCGATCTCGTGCCACGTCTCGACCTTGCGAACAAGCAGCGGGAACCGCGTCGCGATGAGCCGCGGATCACGGCCGCCCGCGTTGATGCTGAGCACGCGCGAGTGGTCGCCGCGATCCTCCCACTCGATGATCCGGTAGGTCGCGTAGCTCCACCGGTCGGTCCCGAAGTGGATCTCGCGCGACCTGATCGTGACGGGGATCCGCTCGGCTTCCGTCCACGGGCCCTCGAGCCCGAACAGCCCCGGATCCTCGGGCACCTGCCCCGATTCCGCCCAGCCGATCGGCGGCCGCACGCCGTACCACGTCGGCTCGTTCTTGCCGATCTGAACCTCGTTACCCAGATCGTCGAGCACGATGCGGCCGTACTCATCGAACGCCGCCGAGATCTCGACCTCGGAGCCCCGCTGAAACCGGCTCCACTCGTCGTCTGCCGGCACGACATCATCAACAGACACACGCAGCACCGCGACTTCCTCGCGGTCCTTCGTCTTCTTGTCGTCCTCGACAGGCGTGGCCTCCAGGATCCGCAGGCCCGTGCCGCGTTCACGGCCGTCGCGCATCCTGCCGTTCAGCACGAACATGTTTGTGCTCGAGATCCACAGGCCGCGGTCCTTGAACTCCGGCTCGGTCGCCGCGACCAGCATGAACGGCCCGAGGTCCTTCGTTGGTCGCTCGATCGACGATCCGATGCTCACGGGCTGCGCCGAGCCGCTTCCGCCACCGAAGGTCAGGACGCCGGTCAGCGCGACGGTCGCTGTTCCCGCCAAGATCGACGCCGCCACGACCGCCGCGCCGGACACACCGCCGAGCACGAGGCCCGCGCTGCGGGTCGCCGTGCCGGCGAGCCCGATCTTCGCGGCCGACGCGGACACGGCCGGGCTCGCGGCCTCTGCTGGCACGGTCAGCAGCGCCGCCGCCAACGCGCCCACCGAGATGCTCGCCGTTCCGCCGGCATTCAGACGCCCGCGGAGCCGGTCCATCGCCTTCGCGAGCCGACGCGACATCGCCCCCTCGCTCACGCCCTGTTCTTTGGCCATCTCGCGCTGGGACCTGCCGGCGAGGAACCGCGACGCGATCAGGTCGTGGTCGGCCGCGGGCAGCTGCGCGAGCGCCTCGTCGATCAAGGGCTCAAGCTCGCGCCACGTCAGATCATCCGCGGCGTCAGCCGATTCGGCCTTCGCGGCCGCGTGCTCGTGCCGCCGAAGCGTCGAGGATCGCCGGGCGAGATCGCACGCCGTCCCCCACGCGCAGGCATGGAGCCACGCCGCGGCATTGGACCGCACCTTGCGGGCATTCTGCGCGAACTTCAGAAACGTCTCCTGAGCCGCATCCTCGGCGTCGCTCTCGTTCCGCAGCACACGGCGGCAAACGCCGAGCACCATCCCGCGGTAGCGGTCAGAAAGAACGGCGAACGCGTCGGGATCACCGTTCCGGGCGTACCGCCGCAGCGCGACGGCGTCACTCGCAGCGGGGCTCACGGTGCGTTCCGATCGGTCGAGATGCTGGATTGGATGGTGTTCATGCCAGATCAGTCGCAGCAGAGCCCAGCCCCTTGCGCGAAAAGATCAGATTCAGCACGATCAGCGGCATATCAGCAAATATCCCGCGCCCCGCCGCTCACCGGTCAAAGTTGGCCCACGGGTTCGCGAGGTCATTGAGCGGCCCGACGTCGTTGAGCGACGCGCCGGGCCTCAGATCGATGTCGCCGAAATCGAAGAAGTTCCGCACGACGAGGTTCTCTGTGCCGGTGATCGTCAGATCCCCGAAGAACCGGTTGGAGTCCACGCGGGAATGGCTCCCAACGACGAGCGCCGGGGCGTTACTGTTCCGCGCCTCGATGCTGTTGTTCACGATCGTGTTGTACTGCGCGAGGCTGACGGCCGCGCCCTGCGTGTCGTCGATGAACGAGTTCACGAGCGTGATGCTGGCTTCGGACGCGAAGATGCCGAAGCCGTTGGAGTTGTTGACCGTCACACCATCGATCGTGACGTTCCGGCGGGCGAGGATGGCACCGAGGGCCCCCGCGTAGTTGTCCACGACAGAGTCGGTCATCCTCGAGTTGGCGCCGAGCGTGACGCCGTACTCGGCGACGCCGGGTGCCGAGACGCCCTCGACGGTGAGCCCGGAGACGATCGACTCGCTGCCAACAACCAGCGCCCTGCCGAAGGCCGTCTTGATCTGAACGTCGCGGATGATCGCGCTGTTCCGCGTAAAGATCGCCGCGCCGCTGGTCGAGTTGGTCCTGGAGACACTGACGCGCTCGATCGTCGCAGACTCTTCAAGAAGGATGGCGAAGCTCTCGATGTTGGCAAAGCTGCAGTCACGAACGATCGTTTCATCGCCGGCCAAGCCCGACTGAGAAATTCCAGAGCCCGGGAGGTCGGTGAAGCGGCACCTCTCGATGATGCTCGGGAAATTGGGCGCGATCGCCGAGCGCCCGGGGCTCCCGACCCCCTCGAAATCAACATCGTGGACATACAGCGCGCTCGATACATCGATCCCAGCGAAACCGCCGCGCAGCGTCCCGTGATGGATCTCTACGCGGCTCCCGGCGCTGTTGCCGCCGACGATCTGCCGGTTCGGTTCCGAGCGGGCGTCGATCTCGAACCCTGCGAGATCAATCTCGACGCGACCGCGGCTGTCGCCGGGCAAGCCGATCAAGATCGCCTGCAGCCCCGCCGGCACGACGAGATCTCCCGTGAGGTGATACCGCCCGGGTGCGGAGATCGTGAACACCGAGAAACCGGAGTTCCCGGGCGTCGTATCCTGCGAGAGCGGGGTGCTCGGCAGCAGGTTGTCGAGCGTCTTCCCGGTCTCGCTGACCGGCCCCGGCGGCGGCGTCAACGGCCCGCTGAGAGCAGCGGAACACATGCCCGTGATAACAACTATTAATGCGGCTGCAACGATCGATCTCATCGTGTCTCTCCTGTCAAAGTGCGACCACCAAAATAGCGGCAGGCGTCGCGCATTCAAGAGCGCACCGGCTGAGTCGCTCGCGCCCAACCCGAGCAGGAAGCGAAAGAGCGACGCGCGGCTCACGCGATTCAGCAGGAGAGAAAATGGAGCCGGGGGGATTCGAACCCCCGTCCCGTGGCAGTCAGTGTGCGGCTTCTACGTGCGTGTTCCGTCGTTTGATCTCGACCTCGACCCGGGAACGGACACCCTGGTCTTCGGTCCAGCACCTCGGAACCTCCTCGCCGTTTCGCGCCAAGGTGCGCCACGCGTCGGCCAGCCTGATTTCGATGACCCGCACCCCATCAGGCGTCAGGGCGGGTCAGACGGCTACTTAGGCCGCCAGAGCGAACTGCGGTTCGGCAGTCATAAAGTGTTGCGTGCTTTTTACGAGGCCAGCACGCCCCTCGGCACGCCACCACACACCTTCCCTGTCCGGTCGATACCAGTCGGCCCCAAATGAAACAGGGCAGGGACCTTCCCCGCCCTGCAAACAGTCTATGCCGGCCCCGATCCGGATCAGCCAGAGACCCGCCACGAGCCCGGCTCGGGTCACTCCTGCGTGATCTTGAATCGCGACACGCTCTCCGCCAGCTCGTTCGCGTGACGGCTCAGGTCCGACGCACCGGCCGTCGCGCCCGCGATGACCTCCGACGCGCGGCCGATCTCGCTCGACATGCCGTTCACGGTCTCCGCGACGCGCTCGGTCGTGCTCGCCTGCTCCTCAGCAGCCGCCGCGATCTGCTCGATCTTCGACGACAGTCCCAGCGAGCCCTCGACGATCGCCGAGAGACGCTCGCCCGCAGAGCCCGCGATCTGCTTGCCCTGCTCGACACGCTCGACACCCGTCTGCATGTCGGCGACCGCACGTTCGGTGTCGGTCACGATCGACCCAATGGAGACCGTGATCTCCTCGGTCGCGCCGGTCGTCCGCTCCGCGAGCTTGCGGACCTCGTCCGCGACGACCGCGAACCCGCGGCCGTGCTCGCCCGCCCGCGCCGCCTCGATCGCGGCGTTCAGGGCGAGCAGGTTAGTCTGCTCGGCGATCTCGTTGATGGTCTCGATGATCGAGCCGATCTCGTGGCTCTTCTCACCCAGCTGCTCCACGACCTCGGCCGCCTTCTGCACCGACTCCGAGACGCCGCTGACGCCGTCGATCGTTTCCTGCACCGACTGCTGGCCCTGCTTCGCGTCCTCGCCCGCGGTCTGACTGTCGCGGGCCGCCTCGGTGCAGTTCTCCGCGACCGAGTTGATCGCCGAGTTCAGCTCCGAGAACCCGTTCGAAAGCTCGCCCGCCTTCGTCCGCTGCTCGGACATCATGTCAGACACATCGTTCGAGGACGACGCGATCTGCTCGGCGCTCTGCCGCACGGCGTCCGCCTGCGACATCACCTCGCGGATCAGCGATTCGATCCGCTGCACGAACCGGTTAAACGCAGACGCGAGCGAGCCGAGCTCGTCCGAGCGGCCGTCATCAAGACGCCGCGTCAGGTCGCCGTCACCATCCGCGATCTGGATCATGCTGTCGGCGAAGTCCCGGATCGGTGCCGCGATGCGCCGGCCGATCGTCCAGGCCATTAGCGCGGCCACACCCGTGAGCAGCACCGCCGTGATCACGATCGCCGTCGTCATCGTCGAGAACGCCGACTGGACGCTCGTGCTCATGTCGTCAAAGTCGGCGGCCGGTGCATCCGCGAGAACCGTCCAGTCCCACGGCTCGAAGTACGCGCCGACAACAAATCGCTGCTCGCCCGTCGTCTCATCCGTGTACGCCGTCGCGTGGGCCTCGCCGCTTGCGGACCGCGTCTCCTCGAGGAACGCGGGCATGAACGCCTCACCCTCCGCGTTCTTCCGCGTCGAGATGTTGGTGCCGTCCTCGGCCGCCGTCGCTCCGATATAGAAGTCACCCTGCCGATCGCCCGAGCCCGCGACCGCGAGCAGCTGGCCCGTCTCGCCGGGAACCGCGTCGCGGATCGCCGCACGCAGCGACGGCACGTTCTCCTGCTTGATGCCGACATACAGGATGCCCGACACTTCGCCTGAATCATCAAGAATCGGCTTGTAGGCCGTCAGGTACCACGCATTCACGACAAACGCACGCCCGCGGAACGTCTCGCCCCGCATCACCGTCGAGACAACCCCGTTCGGCGAGCCGTCGGGGTTCTTCGCCGGGATGTAGGTCCCGATCGCACGCGAGCCGTCGAGCTTCTCGACGTTCGTCGCGACGCGCAGCATGTCGCCCTCGGCGTTCATCCGCTGGAAGATCGTGCAGGTCCCGCCGACGAGATTCTGGATGTCGTCTACGACCGGCGCCGGCGTCTTTGCCGACGCGACCTGGCCGAGCCACGTCTCGCCCGCGACGAATCGCGGCAGCTCGATCTCGTCGCTCGACTTGGTGAACTGGTTGACCGCGTTCCACGTGACGGTCTGCTCCGGATCATTCCGGATCGCGCCGCCAAACCGCGTCGCGACGACCTCCTCCGCGACCCGGAGATCGCTCGAGACCTTCTCGCGGAGTACCTCATCCTGGGTACGGAGCGTTGTCAACGCACCCTTCACCGCCTGGTGCAGCTCGCGTTCCGCGGCCGTCGCGACGACCTGCTCGAACTCAGATGAGGTCGCGTGCCGCTGCCATCCGGTAACCGCGAGCACCGCGACAATCGGAAGAACCGCCGAGGCAGTCGCGAGAGCGAGAATCTTGGTCGGGAGTCGCACGGGGAAGATCTCCATCGCTGAAGGGGGTGACCCTGAGGAACTGCGATCGCGAATCGAACCATCGCTCCGGGCGATCGAGCCGGAGGAAGGGATTCGCGACGCTTCGGGAACGGACATCGAGGTCCTGCCATACAGCACCCGATGTCGGGGGCGTCGGATACAGTCGCGGCGTGAACCTCGCGATCATCCTCCCAGCCGCCGGCTCCTCGAGCCGCTTCAACGAAAACGCCGGGCCGCTCGGCATCGAACGCCGCAAGCTCGACGAGGACCTCGGCGGCCGTCCCGTCCTGCAGCGCACCGTCGAGCTGTTCACCAAGCTCGACACCCTCCTCGACGACGACGTCACGATCGGCACCATCCTCGTTGCCGGCCCGCACGACGACGAGACCTTCAGCGAGTTCAGCTTCCGACACGCCGACAAGCTCGCGCTGCTCGGTGCCAAGCTCATCAGGGGCGGCCCGACCTACCGCTACGAGACCGTCGCCGCCGCCCTTGAGCATGTCCCGGGCGACGCGACGCACATCGCCGTCCACGACGCCGCACGGCCCGTGACCGATCTCAAGCTCATCGACCGCGTCATCCGCGCCGCTCGCACGCACGCCGCCGTCGTCCCGGGCGTGCCCGCCTCGGACACTCTCAAAAAGCTCGGCGAGCCCCTCGCCGACGACGGACCGGCCGACCCGCTCGACGCCATCCTTTCCGCCGGCGGCCCGTCCATCGCCGCCCGCCCCGTCGAATCAACGCTCGACCGCGCGGGCGTCTACCAGATCCAGACGCCGCAGGTCTTCGAGGTGGGCCTGCTCCGCCGCGCGTATGCCCAGGACGATCTCTCCAGCACCGACGACGCGGGCCTCGTCGAACGCCTCGGCGAGCAGGTCGTGGTCGTCGAGGGCGGCCCGCTCAACATCAAGATCACCCGCCCACGCGACCTCGACCTCGCCCGCGCCATCGGCGGCTTCCGAAAGCCCGACGACCGCCCGAGCCACAAGAAATTCTGAGCCGGATCCCCGGCACGTCGCGGTATCCTCCAAAGGACGAATCGCAAGAGGGGATCAGATGCCGAGAATGCTCACTGCTGCATGGCTGATGGCGCTCGCGACAGCGGCGTCTCTCGCCCAACCCGCCGCCGTGAGCCGCGTCACGCCCAGCGGCTTCCTGCTGTCCTCGACCGGGCTCACCGAGCAAGAGCTCATCGACGCGCTCGTTCCCTCGGTCCGATTCGGCAACACCTCGATCTACTTCGGCTTCCTCCAGGTCAGCGCCGCGAACCAGGACCCCGTGATCGCCGCCTTCCGGGACGGCGTCCGGCTCTGGGAGCGCGCGGACTACGAGACCACCGGCGACGACGGCCGCGCGGTCGGCATCCTCTGGGACGGCCGCGACCGGCTCTACGCCGCCTTCACCGCGACCGGGACCCAGGCCGGCCCCGACTACCGACGCTTCACCACCACCGGCTGGCTCACCAGCTACGGCTCCGGGGGCGGAGCCCGCGCCGCCATCGTGCTCCGCCTCGACCCCGAGACCGGCATCCCGTTCGAGGAGGGCTCGTTCTTCCGGGCCCAGCTCTCCACCGGACGCACCAACACCGTGGTCGTCGAGTCGCTCGCGTTCTGCGACAACACCGACGTGCTCGTCGAACTCGGCAGTTTCTTCTTTCCCCTCCGGACCGACACCAGCCCGATGACCTTCGACGGCGTCGCCCCCTCGCCCTTTCCATACCGACTCCGCATGACCGCAGACATGAGCGCCGCGCTCCAGGCGGAAGCGATCGGCTTCGACGGAACAACATCGTTCAGCCCCGCCCTCACCGAGTGCGTCCCGCCGCCCGCGACCTTCGATTGCGGCGACGCCGACCTCAACGGTGACGGCTTCGCCGATGGCAACGACATCTCGCTGCACCTCGACCGCTCAGCCGCGCAAAGCCAGGCAGCCGACGTCACCGCCGACGGGCGGATCGATGTCTTCGACCTTTTGGAGGTCATCGGCCGCATCGAGCAGGGCTGCGACCCCGCCTGAACACAGCCCAGCGGCCCAAGCGGCCATCCTGCGTATCATCGGGGCCCGGAGGATCGCTATGGCCGCAGTTGGTGTGCACTGTCTCTTGGAGCTTTACGGCTGCCCCGAGTCCAAGCTCAATGACCTCGAGTACGTCCGCAAAACCCTCAAGGATGCCGCGACCCACGCCGGCGCGACTTGGCTCGGCGAGGCCTCGCACAGCTTCGAGCCCCACGGCGTCACCGCCATGGGCCTGCTCGCCGAGAGCCACATCTCCATCCACACCTGGCCCGAGATCGGCTACGCCGCCTGCGACGTTTTCACCTGCGGCGACGTCGCGATGCCCGAAAAAGCCTGCGAAATGATGATCAAGCTCCTCGGAGCCACCCGCCACACCCTCGCCAAGCTCCCCCGCGCCACCCAGCTCCGCCCCCGCGAGGTCGAGGGCGTCGATCCACACGAGGCACACATGCACACCAAGCAGCTGCACCACGAGATCCTCGCGGGGGACGACGCCTAGCCCGCCTGCGTGAACTCCGCGATGAACGCGAACAGGTCGGAGATGTTGACCATCCCGTCGCGGTCGATATCCAGCCCCTCAGGCTCGGCAGGCCCGGTGAAGTCGCTGATGAACGCGAACAAGTCCGTCACGTTGATCACGCCGTTCCCGTCGTAGTCCGCCCGGCTCACGCGCGTGACGACGAGCGATGTCCCGGGTTCGAAGATGTCTCTGAACTGCCCGGGGACGACCTCCGGGTTGAGCTGCAGCGGGCTGCCGTCCTCAAGGACCGCACGCACAGGAAGCCCCGACGGCGCCGCGAAGGTGACCGACTCGCCAATCGACAGCTGCACGACCGAGCCATCGACGATCAGATCCTGCACGAACAACTCGAGCGTCGAGTTGTCGAGAACGGAAATCGGGCTGCCCTCAAAGCCGCCGCCGCGCACCTCGCCATACGCGTCACCCGTCAGCGTCAGCGCGGGGATGATGCCGCCCCTGATGATCGCCCGCCCGGCCGTCTCGACCGTTCCCCGCCCGCCGAACACCTCGACCCGCTGCCCCCCGGAGAGCGACGCGTTCACCGCACGCCGAACGATGTCGCAGGTGTCGCACGCCGTCACCTCGGGCGAGGTGCTGTCGCTGATCAGCTCGACGGAAGCCCCGTCCTCAAGCGACACGGTTCTCAGCCCAAGATCACGCACCACAACATCCGAGCTCGACCGAATATTCTGGACCGCGACCTCACGCTCACCCCCAAGCTGAACAGGGACGCCGGGCCCGATCGTGAGCAGACGGATCGAACCGCCCAGGATCTCCGCGCGACCAACATCCTTCAGACGCAGCACGCGGAACGAGCCGCCGGTCATCCGGACAACATCCCCGCCGAGCACACGCACGTCGTCATCGATGCCGCCCGTCTTGAACAGATCAGTATCGAGAAGCTTGGCGTCGTCGCGCGCGACCCCATCCTCGATCATCAGTGTCGCGCCGATCGCAGTGAACCCCGAGATCAGCACGTCAGACGCGCCGACCACCGCCGAGTCACCCGGGCGCAACCCCTGCAGGAACGGAGCCTCCCGCAGAACGCTGTCGAGCGTCTTCACCACGCGCAGCTCGAGCGAGCCGGCCGGAATCTCATCGCCGAAGAACGGCGACAGCACCACGGGCGTCCCGTCCGAAAGCACACCGGTAAACACATCGCCCTCAGCAAGACCCTCATCAAGCCGCGTCACGGGTAAGCCGTTCAGCATGAACTCCCCGCCGGCAAGCTCCACTCCAGCAGCGCCAGGCTCGATGCGCAACCGCCCGAGCGCACCGCCGGCGATCTGCGCCGTCGAGCCCGCACCGATCAGGACCTCGCCGGCACCGGAACGCGGCCCACCCTGCAGGTCAAGATCGATATCACCCGCGAGATCGATCGAACCAACGTCACCCCGCGTCCGCGTGACGAGTCCCCGGTTCGGCGAGTTCGCCGGCCGATTCGAGATCGATCCGACCGAGGTCCCGCGCACCGTCACGTGAGAGTTCTCGTCGATGAACAGCCCCCCGACCGTGCCATCGGTGAGCTCGAGATCGTTTCGGCCGATGACCCTCAGAACGCCGATGCCCGCACCAGAGTTGAGTTCCAGGGTGCTTTCATCGGAGAGCGAAACCCGGCTCAGGTAGCCCTCGTTCATCCGAAGGCGCGCACCCAGCAGGACCTTGAGCTCCTGCTGAGAAACCGAGCTCGTATCGATCCCGTTCGCGATCACCGTCGCGCCCGAGCCCGCCGAGAACGAGTCAAACCGCGCCCCGCGGCCGAGATCGATCACCACATCCTCAAGCGTGATGAAGCGCGTGCGGAGAAACCCGTCGCCCAGGACGCGGATGGTTGACCCGAAGAATCCAAACTCCCGTGTCGGTGATACCGCCGAGTCCACCCGGAAATCGATCTCCCCACCCTGCTCGACCACGAACGAGAAGCCGGGCCCAAGCAGCAGCGGCTGCCCCAGGAACTCGGTCACCGGGTTCGCGGTCGAGTCCGTCGGGAAAAAGTCCAGCACCTGCCCGTCGCTCACAACGACCTGGCCGCTCGCGCAGGAAACCGCTGCCGCAAGAACGATCGCCGCAGCATTCGACACGTTCATCCGAATTTCCCTCCGAACTGATCCGATTAAACCGATGCGATTGCCCCGGATGCACCCACGGATCTCCGAGTCAGCGTACTCCAAGGATCCATGAAAGCGCCGCTGCGTGCAGCAGTTCGTTTCCGAACACCTACCATCGGCCTCATCCCGCCCCCTCGCGCCGAGCTGGAGACCCCCGTTGACCGACCCCGCCCCCAAAACCATCTCCATGGACGACCTCATGGCCCTCTGCAAACGCAGAGGCTTCATCTACGGCGCTTCCGAGATCTACGGCGGCATCAACGGCTTCTGGGACTACGGCCCGCTCGGTGCCCAGCTCAAGAAAAACCTCCGCGACGCCTGGTGGCAGGACGTTGTCCTCGGCGGCTGCAGCGGCCAGACCGGCCCAGACGGCAACACCATCAAAATCGTTCCCGTGGACACCTCCATCATCCAGAACCCCAAGGTCTGGGAAGCCTCGGGCCACGTCGCGGGCTTCAACGACCCCATGGTCGATTGCAAGGAGTCCAAGTCCCGCTACCGCGCCGATCACCTCAAGTGCATCGGTGAGAAGGGCGACCAGTCGGGCCAGATCTACGCCTACATCGACGGCGACGACGCCTCCTACGCCGCCGCCCGCAAGAAACTCGACAAGTACAAGAAGCGCGAGCTCGCAGACGACGAGGTCGATACCTGCGAGCTCACCGAGCTCTCGGCAGAAGAACTCGCGATCACCGTCGGCCCCGACGTGAAGACCGCCGGGACGCTCACTGAGCCCCGCGCGTTCAACCTCATGTTCGACACCATCCCCGGCGCGATCCGCAACGAGGAGAACAAGGCCTACCTCCGCCCCGAGACCGCCCAGGGCATCTTCATCAACTTCAAGAACGTCGTGGACACCTCCCGCGTCCGCGTTCCCTTCGGCATCGCGCAGACCGGCAAAGCCTTCCGCAACGAGGTCACGCCCCGCAACTTCACCTTCCGCTCGCGCGAGTTCGAGCAGATGGAGGTCGAATTCTTCTGCCACCCCGACGACGCCAGGGACTGGTATGTGTTCTGGCGCGACTGGCGCATGAAGTGGTGGCAGGACCACGGCCTCGCCGGCGAGAACCTCATCCTCCGCGAGCACGACCAGGACGAGCTCGCGCACTACGCCAAGGAGGGCGCCGGCACCTCCGATGTCGAGTACCGCTTCCCCTTCACCGCCCCGGGGTTCGGCGAGCTCGAGGGCATCGCCCACCGCTCCAACTACGACCTCGCCGCCCACCAGAAGCACTCAGGCGTCAAACTCGAGTACTTCGACCAGGAACGCAACGAGCGCTACATCCCCCACTGCATCGAGCCCTCGGCAGGCCTCGACCGGGGCGTGCTCGCCGCGCTGTGCGAGGCGTACACGCCTGACGACTCGCGCCCGTCGAAGGTCTTCATGAAGTTCCACCCGCGGCTCAGCCCGATCAAGGCGGCCGTCTTCCCGCTCGTCAACAAGGACGGCATGCCCGAGATCGCCGAGAAGCTCACGGCGGAACTCCGCCGCAAGTTCGGCGCGGGCGGCTTCATCGAGTCCGACCCCAAGCAAAACATCGGCAAGCGATACGCCCGCATGGACGAGGCGGGCTGCCCCTTCTGCTTCACCGTGGACTCCGACACCCTGCAGGACCAGACGGTCACCGTCCGCCACCGCGACGACCCCCGGGCCCAGGAGCGGATCGCCCTCGACAAGGTTGCGGACGTCCTCGCTGAGCGGATCGCGGCACCTGCCGACTGAGAATCTCGCCGGACCGACCGGATCCGTGCGCTGTTTAGAGGCGTTCTCAACAAAACGAGAACCTCAAACAGTGCAATCAGTAGAGAATGGAAGCGTTCCGCGCCAACGATTCGGTATCGGGCGGGCGGTGCCGCGGACGCGGGTGAAATCGGCGGCGCGACCTCCCCAAAGCAGGCCCATCCGGGGAGCGTGCTGAGGCGGCGACGCAGACCGGACCGAAGGGGGCAAACTCGTGATTAAATGGCTTCTCGCGCTCATCGTGATCCTCGGATCCACCGCGGGCGGCGCGGTCCTGCTCATCATGCAGGCAGGACAAGAGCCCACACCCCCCACCGGCGAGCAGACCAGCGACAGCGGCGTCCCGGCATCGGACGAGTCCGGCTCGTCCAAGCGAGGCGGCGGCTTCAGCTTCTCCTTCGGCTCGAAGCCCGAGGGCGAGATCGTCCGCGTCGCGACCCCCGAGGCGGGCGACCTCTACCGCACTGTCTCCGCGCCGGGCTCGATCGAGCCCAAGCGGCTCGTCGAGATCTCGAGCCAGGTCTCCGCGCGGATCGAGGCCCTGCCCTTCCGCGAGGGCCAGACCGTCCCCGCGGGCGACGTCGTCGTCCGCCTCGACCCCCAGAACCTGACCGCCGCCCTCGCGTCGGCCGAGGCCAGCCTGCTCCGCGCCCGGGCCCAACTCGACGGCGCCAAGGCCGACCTCGCCAACTCTCGGCTCGAGTTCCAGCGCGTCCAGGCCCTCTTCGAGACGGGCGACGAGACCGAGGCCGTCCTCCAGCAAGCCGAGGCGACCTTCAACCGCAACGATTCCAACGTCCGCGCGATCGAGGCGGATATCGCGATCGCCGAGGCGAACATCGAGCAGCGCCAGGAGGACCTGGGCAACACCGTGATCGAGAGCCCGATGACCGGCATCATCACCGCGCTCAACGCCGAGGAGGGCGAGACCGCGATTGTCGGCACGACCAACACGCCGGGCTCGGTCATCATGGAGATCGCCGACCTGTCCGAGATGCTCGTGATCGCCCAGGTGGATGAAACGAACATCGCTCCCATCCGCGAGAACCAGCGGGCCAACATCTACATCAACGCCTACCCCGACGAGGTCTTCCGCGGCACCGTCCAGCGGATCGGCCTCAAGCGGCAGCAGACCGCCGCCGGCACCGGCTTCTTCGAGGTCGAGATCCTGCTCGACCTCGAAGAGGGCACCGTCCTCCGCTCGGGCCTGACCGCGTCGGTCGAGATCGAGGTCGAGCCCTTCTTCGATGTCCTGAAGCTCCCCACGCAGGCGGTCGTCGATCGCCGCGTCGATGAGCTCCCGCTCCGCGTCCGCGGATCGGAACTCGTCGATTCGACCAGCACGTTCTCGCCGGTCGTCTACCTCTTCCAGAATGGCAAGTCGGTCGTCGCGCCCGTCAAGATCGGGCCGAGCGACCTGACCCACACCGTGGTGCTCGAGGGCCTCGAGCCCGACGCGAAGGTCGTCGTTGGCCCCTACCGCGTGCTCGTCGATATCCGCGACGGCCGCCCGCTCCGCGACGAGGCCATTCTCGAGGCCCAGCGACTCGAGCGCGAAGCCAAGCGCCGCGGAGAGACACCCGAACCGGCCGAGGCTGCCGAGGAAAGCGCTGACGAGAGCGCGGCCGAGAGCGCGGCCGAGCCCGCGGAAGGCGAATCGGATGACTGATCGCCGCAAGGGCTCCATCCGCGAGGCCGCGATCGAGATCCGGGGGATCGAGAAGACCTACCGGATCGGCGACGAGCGCGTCCGCGCGCTCCGCGGCGTGGACCTGCGGATCAACCGCGGCGAGTTTGTCGCGATCATGGGCGCCTCGGGCTCGGGCAAGAGCACGCTCATGAACATCCTGGGCTGCCTCGACAAGCCGACGCGGGGCGAGTACCGCCTCGCGGGCAAGCCGACCCACAAGATGGGCGCGGGCGCGCTCGCCAAGGTCCGCAACGAGGAGATCGGGTTCATCTTCCAGAGCTTCGAACTGCTCGGACGCGCGACCGCGCTCAAGAACGTCATGCTGCCCATGGTCTACTCGGCCCACCACATGTTCACCGCCAAGGGGCGCGCGAAGGATGCGCTGACCAAGGTCGGGCTGGGCGATCGCATGGGGCACAAGCCCAACCAACTCTCGGGCGGCCAGCGGCAGCGCGTCGCCGTCGCCCGCGCGCTCGTCAACGACCCGGCGATCCTGCTCGCCGACGAGCCCACGGGCAACCTCGACACCAAGACCACTGTCGAGATCATCGAGCTGTTCAAGGCGCTGCACGACCAGGGCCAGACGATCATCATCGTCACGCACGAGGAGGACGTCGCGGGCCACGCCGAGCGGATCGTTCGGCTCCGCGACGGCAAGATCATCTCCGACAACAAAACCGCCGAGGACCCGGTGCACCGCGACTGGGTCGAGATGATCGCCAGCGGCATGGGCGCGAGCTCCGTGCCCGCGCCGGCAACGCCCAAGGAAGAAGAGCCCGCGGAGGTGACCCCGTGACGCGCGTCATCCTCGCCCCGGTGCGGCTGTTTATTCAGACGGTGCTGCTCGCGCTCGGGCAGGTGTGGGTCAACAAGGTCCGCGCGTTCCTGACCGCACTCGGCATCATCATCGGCACCGGCTCGGTCATCGGCGTGATCGGCGGCCTGACCGGGATGGAGAAGTTCGTCCTCAACACCTTCGACTCGGCGATCGGTGTCCGCCGCGTGGTGATCTGGGGGCAGGTGCCGCGCGAGCTGCGGTCGGTGATGAGCTGGGAGGACGCGAAGATCACCGAGGCCGAGGCGGATCTGTTGATCGCCAACTCGGAGACGATCGACGTCCTGACGCCGGTCTGCAACCAGTCGCTGCCGGTCGGCTACCGGCGCGAGAGCCGTTCGGGCGTGAGCGTGATCGGCGTGCGTCCCGCGTGGCACGAGACCGAGGACCGCACGACGATCCTGGGCCGCCCGATCCGGCAATCCGACATCGACGAGAAGCTCCCGATCTGCCTGATCAACGAGGAAGCGATCGAGGAGCTGCGCCTCCCGCGCGACCCGGTGGGCGAGAACCTGACCGTAGACGGCCGCCGCTTCCTGATCGTTGGCGTGCTCGAGACCAAGGACGTCCCCGAGGGCTTCGGCGGCGGCGAGGCCCGCACCGAGCTCATCATCCCGTTCTCGACCTCGAAGTCGATGAACCCCTACACCTCGACGCGGCTCGACGCGATGATCACGAGCCCGGACGTGGCCGAGGAAGCGAAGGCCGAGATCACCGCGATCCTGCGGGCCGCCCGCAACCTGCGGGGAGAGGACGAGGACACCTTCGGGATGTGGGTCGCGCAGAACGAGATCGGCAACTTCAACGCCGTCGCGGGCGTGATCGGCTTCATCGCCGTCGCGGTCGTCAGCATCTCGCTGCTCGTGGGCGGCATCGGCATCATGAACATCATGCTCGTCTCGGTCTCGGAGCGCACCCGCGAGATCGGGCTGCGTAAGGCGGTCGGCGCGAAGGGCGCCGTCGTCCTGCTGCAATTCCTCGTCGAGGCGATCGTGCTCTGCCTCGTCGGCGGCGGCATCGGGCTCGCGATCGGGTTCGGGCTTGTCGAGGTCTTCCGGAACGCATTCGATCTCGAGTTCGCCTCCGTCCCGACGTGGGCGATCATCCTCTCGCTCGCGTCGGCCGCGTCTGTCGGCGTCATCGCCGGCATGTTCCCCGCGATCAAGGCCGCGCGGCTCGATCCGATCAACGCGCTCCGCCACGAGTAATCACCTGTCCACCATCCGCGCGCACGCCGCCGGCACATCCGCGACACTCACCTGCCCATGACGCCACGACACTTGCCGGCCGCCGCCATCCCGACCGCTCTTGCCCTCGCGTGCGTCGCGGGCTGCCGCTCGCCCTTGTTCCAGTCGGACAAGGACTACGACCAGCGCGTGCCGGTGAGCCGCCTGCGTGAGATCGAGCGGCTGGAGATCGACGGGTACTCGACCGACCAGGGTCTGCCCGACCCCGCGACGCTCGATCCCGACACCGAGCTGAGCCGGACGCAGGAGCGGGTCGAGGAAGCGCGGAGCGGGTTCCAGGGGCGCGATCTGGTGCAGCTGAAGATCGAGGACGCCCGGGCGGCGACGCTGCAGAACAACCTTGATCTGCGTGTGTTTCTGATCGATCCGCTGCTGGAGCAGGCACGGGTCTCGGAAGAGGAAGGTCGCTTCGATGCGTTGATCTCGGCGAACGCCCGGATCTTCAACAACGACCAGGCCGTCGCACTCTCGACCCAGTCGGGTCAGGTCGAGGGATTCGCGTTCACGCCCGGGCTCACGGTGCCTCTGCGGTCGGGCGGCGAGTTCTCGGTGCAGAACACGTTCTCCGAGACGGACCAGGACAACCCGTTCTTGATCCTCAACCCGTCAAACCGATCGGACCTGCAGCTCTCGCTGAGCCAGCCGCTGCTGCGTGGCGGCGGCCGCCGCGCAACGACGGCGCAGATCCGCATCGCGGACCTCACGCGGCAGGCGGTCGAGGCCTCGACGAAACTGCAGGTGATCACGTCGCTCTCGGACGCGGAGCGGGCGTACTGGAACCTGTACCGCTCGATCCGAGCACTCGAGGTCCGGCTGAGCCAGTACGACGTGTCGGCCGAGCAGCTCGGGCGTGCCCGACGCCAGTTCGACGCGGGGCGGGCGGCGGAGATCGAGATCATCCGCGCGGGCTCGGGGCTCGCGGACCGCGTGGACCAGATCATCTCCGCGGAGCGGGACGTCCTGCTAGCGCAGCGCGAGCTGAAGCGGATCCTGAACATCCCGGGTCTCGAGGTGGACTCGGATGTGTTCATCGAGCCGCAGAGTCCGCCGATCCCGACGCGGTACGAGTTCGACGGCGCGGAGCTTGCGGACCTCGCGCTCGATCGGCGGATGGAGCTGCTTGAGCTCGAGCTCCGCATCGCGGCGGACGAGGCGCTCGAGGCGCTGCGGACGAACGACACGCTGCCGCTCCTGACGACCACGCTGACGTACCGGATCAACAGCCTCGGGGCGGACTTCGAAGACGCGATCCGGCAGGAGCTCAACAGTCAGTTCACGGACTGGGAGTTCGGGGTCAACGCCGAGATCCCGCTGACCAACGCCGAGCGCGAGGCGCGGCTGGAGCAGGCGCTTCTGACGCGGCTGCGCCGTCTCGGGACGCGCGAGGCGCGGCGGATCTCGATCCGGCAGGAAGTTCTGGACGTCGTCGATCGGCTCAACGCCGGCTGGCAGCGGCTGCTCGCGACACGGCAGGCGGTCGCGCTCAACACGCGGACACTCGAGGCGGAGCAGCGGCAGTTCCAGGTGGGGCGTTCGACGACGATCGACGTGCTCGACGCGGACAGCAACCTCGCCGAGGCGCGGCTCGCGGAGATCCAGGCACTCGTCGATTACCAGATCAACCAGATCGACCTCGCGGTCGCGACGGGGACGCTGCTGGGCGCGAGCCGCGTGGACTGGGAGCCGATGGACCCGCGGGACTGGACGCCCGAGAACGCGGAGCGGATGGAACGGTTCGTGCCCGACTTCGGTGATCCCGAGCCGCGCGGCGAAACCGATGGTGAGGCGGACGATGAGGCGGGTGGAGAGACTGGCAATACAACGGGCGGCGAGGGCTGAGGCGTACCCTTCGGCATGGACGGCCGCATGATGATGGGTGTGATTCTCGCGGGCGGCCGCGGCACGCGGCTGCTGCCGCTCACAGAGCGCACCAACAAGCATCTGCTGAAGGTCGGCGGCGCGACGATGCTGGAGCACAACCTCCGGGCGCTCGCGGCGGCGGGTGTGCGGGACGCGATCGTGGTCACCGATGCGTCGTGCGTTGAGTCGTTCGGCCCCCATATCGCGGACGCGGCGCGGTACGGGCTCGGCTCGATCGAATTAGCGTCACAGGACGGCGCGAACGGGATCGCCGACGCGCTGCGGTGCGCGAGATCGTTCACGGGCGAGCGATCGCTTCTGGTGCTGCTGGGTGACAACCTGTTCGGTTCCTCGCTCGCGCCGCACGCGAAGGCGTTCCGCGGTGATGCGATGGTGCTACTTGCGGAGACCGAGACGCCGGCGGAGTACGGGATCGCGGAACTGGATGGCGGTCAAGTAGCGCGGGTTGTGGAGAAGCCGTCCGAGGCCGCATCGAACCTTGCTGTCGTTGGCGCGTACTTCTACCGATCGGGTGTGTATGAGATCATCGACCGGCTCTCGCCGAGCGAACGGGGCGAGCTCGAGATCAGCGACTTGAACAACGCCTACGCGGCGCGCGGCGAGCTGGAGCATCGGATGCTTGATGGCTGGTGGGCCGACGCCGGCACGCACGACGGGCTCGCGCGGGCTGAGCGGTTGATCGCGGAGCACGGCATCAACGGCGCGGCGCCGGCGCGGGAGCGAGCGTGATGCGCGTGCTCGTAACCGGCGGCTGCGGGTTCATCGGGTCGGCGCTGGTGCGGCTGATCCTCGCCGATCGATCGGAGCTGTCTGTCATCAACCTCGATGCGCTGACCTATGCGGGTCGCCTCGAGAACCTCGTGGATGTCGCGGATTCGGATCGGTACGAGTTTATACGCGGTGACGTCCGCGATGAGAACGCAGTCGCGTCGCTCGTTGCGCGGTGCGACGCGGTCCTGCACCTCGCCGCGGAGAGCCATGTCGATCGTTCGATCGACTCGGCTCGTGTATTCTTTGAGACAAACACGGTCGGGACCCAGGTCGTGCTGGAGGCTGCACGCCGAACGGACTTCGGCGGCCCGATCGTGATCGTCTCAACCGACGAGGTCTACGGCGACGCGCCGGCCGATTCGGCGACACACTTCGACGAGGACGCCGTGCTGCGGCCCTCGAGCCCGTACGCCGCGAGTAAAGCGGCGGCGGACCTCGCGGCGCTCGCGATGCACCGCACGTTCGGCCTTGATGTCCGGATCGTCCGCGGCTCGAACAGCTACGGGCCTCGGCAGTACCCAGAGAAGATCATCCCGAGGTTTGTCACGAATCTCATTCGTGGCGAGCGCGTCCCGCTCTACGGTGACGGCTCGGCGATGCGCGACTGGCTCCACGTCGATGACCACGCGCGCGCGATCCTCGCGGTGCTCGATCGCGGGAAAGCCGGTCGTGTCTACAACGCCTCGGCCGGGAACGAGCGGACGAATCTGGAACTCACGCGGCTGATCCTCGGGGAACTCGGTCAGGACGACGCGATGATCGAGCGCGTCGCGGACCGGCCCGGCCACGATCGCCGCTACCCGCTTGACTCGTCACGGATCGCGGCGGAGCTTGGGTGGTCGCCGAAAGCGGCGTGGCCCGAGGCACTCGCCGAGACCGTGCGGTGGTACGCAGAGCACGGCGACTGGTGGGAGCACCTCGGTTCACCCTGAGGGAACGGCGTGGCCGGTCCCCGCCGCGTGAGCTTCAGCTCTACGTCCTGAACGCACACCCTGCGATCTGGTAGCCGATGCAAGTTGCTGACGAAGCTTTCGATCCGCCCTTGCTGGCGCTTCAGAATGCCTCGAGCACCTCGAAAATGTCCGTGATGGTGACGCTTCCATCGCCGAGGTAAGTGTCGTTCTCGCCGATATGACGGACGACCTCGAAGATGTCGGAGATGTTCACGACACCGTTCACATCGACATCGGCGGGCATGAATGGGTTCCCCTCGGCGACCCACCGGATTTTGAGGCGGATGCGCTCGAGGGTGTGCGCGAGATCCGGGTCGAATTCCTCGAACATGAGGACGGCGTGACGGAACAGAGCCGGGTTCAGATACTCCGATTCGGTGTCCCAGAGCTGACCCGTCTGTTCCTCGCGTGCGCGGAGCTCGGAGACCATGACGAAGGCGCGCGTCATGATGGCGTTCGACGCGAAGCGGACGTACCGCGCCTCGTGCGTGTCGTGGATGAACTCGGCGACGCTTCCGTTCGAGCCGTCGATCCCGTGACGGCGACCGGGCGAATAGGTCCGGTTGAGCGCCAGCCCGATATTACCCATGCCGGCGCTGTAGTTGAGCCAGGGGCGGTTCTGCCATTGGGCGTGGTACGCGCGGGGCTCGAGTCCTTCGGTCGCCCACTTCATGGTCATGACGTACAGCGCCTGGGTCATCATGTCGGATCCGGTGTCCTCCATGAGGTGGCCCGAGAAGTACTCGGCGTTCCGCGTTGTGTTGCCCCCGCCGAGCCGATGGAGCGAGGGATCAATCAGCCAGCCCGCCATGAACCAGGGCAGGCGGATGAGCTGCGTCTGCTGACGCATGCTGAAATCGGGACTGAGCCGTTCGCGGCGGACGAACTCGTCGTAGTGGTAGCTCGTCCAGAGCGCGGGCGGGAAGACGTCACGACGCCCGTCGAAGAAGTGCGCGACCGATCCGACGGCGAACGGCTGGCGGAAAAGCTGATCCGTCTTGCGTGAACCCGGATCGAACGAACCGTGCAGCGCCGTGATGTTCTCGGGTGTATCGAAGACGATGCGTGCAGCGTCCTGGAATCCGCCGAGGCCCGCGGACTGGCTGCGGAAGAAGTGCGACGCGAGCTGGACCAACTCGTACTTGCCCTGCGACAGATTACCGGACTGTGGCGCTTCCTTGGTGTTCCGCGGGTCGCCGTCCGGGTCGAAGTAGGCGTCGTTGTCCATCAGCAGGCGCATGTAGCGCATCAGGTTCGGCTCGGACGGGTCCTGCAGGTACGCGTCCTGCAACGCGAAGAGCTCGTCCTGATACGAGGACTCGGTCGGCAGGATCGGCATATCGGAGAACCAGTCCGCGAGGATCCCGTGCTCGCTGCCGCGGTGCAGGTCTTCGCTGAGACGGTTGAACGGCAGCGCGAGATCCACGGTCTTCGGATCGATCGCGTGCAACTCCTCGCGCACGGCGAACGCCTGCGGGATCGAGCGGATCTGTTCGCCCACGCGCATCAGCGGGAATCCGCGCCCCTCGAGGTACGCGGCGAACGCCTGATCGCGGTGCGACCATGAGTCGCCGCCCACGGTTTCGAGCGGCTTGCCGGCCCCCGGCTGGAACGGGCGGACCTCCATCGGGTCGCGCTCGGGCATCTCGTAGAGCGCGCGGAGGTAGTGCACGGCGTCCACGACCTTCTGCGCGTCCGCCAGATTCACATGGGGCTCGGCCCGTCTGAAGATGTCGTCGTCGGAGAATCCCGCGAACGCGAGTTCGAGCGGGTCGGGCCCGTGGCAGTTCACGCAGGCAAAGCCCAGCGCGTCGGGCTTGCGTCAGATCGCGAGCCCGTCCTGATACACCTCCGACGCCCACGCCTCGCGCTGCGGATGGGCCGCGGGTTGAGCCAGGGCCGGGCCGCAGATCGCGGCGGTGAGCAACGTGATGGTCGTGGTGCGCGCACCGATCGCCCTCGGTCGAATGACCATGAGATTCCTCCTTGTGCTGAGCTGTGGTCAGACGGCTACGGACCGCCCCAGAGTCGGCGCGGAAACACACGGCACCTCTATAAGTGAGCAATATACCTAGGAAATGTCATTCAGCGATGCGGAATGTGCGACGACGTCGCGGCAGAATCGCTCGGAGGTGCCGTTGTTCTCTGCCGTGCATGAACTTACGGCTTCTCAGTTTTTCTGTTTCGATACCAACGTCAGCTGCACTGATGATCACGCCGGCCTTCTGACGCGAGCGGCCTAAACTCGCCCCACGCCGGTGCGGTGGCAGAGCGGTTGAATGCGCTTGACTTGAAATCAAGTGAGCCCTCCGGGGCTCCGGGGGTTCGAATCCCTCCCGCACCGCTTTCAGATTGCGTTCGATCGGACTAACGGCATCTGCGCCGGCCTGCACGGCTTAGCCGTCGAGAGCGGCCAGTTCCGACTCGCTGAACGCGCGGCTGCGGACGTGGAAGCGGCGCTCGCGGCCGTTATCGAGCGAGAACATGCCGCCCCGACCGGGCACCACATCGAGGATGAGCTGGGTGTGCTTCCAGGCCTCGAATTGCGAGCGTTTGATGTAGACACTCACGCCGGCGACCTCTCCGAGCTTCACATCGGACTCGCCAATGCGGAACTCGGCCGCGGGGTAGCACATGGGCGACGAGCCGTCGCAGCAGCCTCCCGATTGATGGAAGAGGATCTCGGGGTGCTCCTGACGGATCTCCGCGATGAGCTCTTCCGCCGCGTCGGTGGCGAGCACGCGCGGGGGGATACCGCCGTTGCTGGCGTTGCTGTCGGATGCTGGCTCGGTCATGAAAGGCCCCGGGAGGCCTTCTCGGCGTCCCGGGGTGAGTTGGCATGTGGATCAGAACGGTATAGGGCTTAAAAGAAGCCGAGCTTGTTCTGGTCGTAGCTCACGAGCATGTTCTTCGTCTGCTGGTAGTGCCGGAGCATCATCAGGTGGTTCTCGCGACCGATACCGGACTGCTTGTAGCCGCCGAACGCCGCGTGGGCCGTG
>JBCDKU010000009.1:0-48262 GCA_038746265.1 Planctomycetota bacterium | reverse complement strand
GTGACCGTTCGCATCTTCGCGGATACCGCGATCGGCTCGGCGTTCGCCGCGGCGTTCATGGTGCCCAACCTGTTCCGCCGGCTCTTAGGCGAGGGCGCGCTGTCGGCCGCGTTCCTGCCGAGCTACGCGCAGCTTCTTGAATCCGACGAGGACAAGGCGCACGCCTTCTCGAGCCTCGTCGTCGCGACTCTCGCGCTGCTCACGGGCGCGCTCACGCTGCTTCTTGAGGCGGTCCTGCTCGCCGTTCTCCTGTTCGCGCCGGGCGATCCGAACCGCGTGCTTGTCGTCTCGCTCACGATGGCGATGCTGCCCTTCATGCCTCTGATCTGTGTCGCCGCCGTGCTGGGCGGCATGCTGCAGACGCGGGGCAGGTTCGGCCCGTGGGCGGCGGCTCCGATCATCCTGAATCTCTCGATCATCGCCGCGTGCGTGCCCTACTTCCTCATCGACGGCGCGAGCCGACGAGCGTGGGCGTTCGTGATCGCGGGGGCGGTCGTGTTCGCCGGCGCGATGCAGGTGTGGTGGTCGCTGCGGGCACTCAAGGGCCTGACCTTGTGGACCCGCGCATGGTCGGCCGCGAGACCCGAGGCGGTCTCGCTGCTCCGCCGCCTCGGCCCCGCGATCCTCGGCCTCGGCACGCTCCAGCTCAACGCGATGCTCGACACGCTCATCGCGATCTACCCGAACGTCGTCGGCCCACGGCTCCCCGCGTGGCTCGGCGGCCTGACCTACCCGCTCGATGAATCATCGAACGCCGTCATCTTCTACGCCCAGCGGCTCTACCAGTTCCCGCTGGGCGTCTTCGGCATCGCCGTCGCGACCGTCGCGTTCCCGGCGCTGAGCCGCGCAGCAAACGACGCAACCGCCTTCACCGCGGCCCTCCGCCGCGCGCTGCGGCTCAGCCTGTTCATCGGGATCCCCGCCAGCGCCGGCTTGCTGCTCGTCCGCGACGATCTCGTCCGCGTCGTCTTCACCGGTGCCGGCGGGTTCAGCGCGGGCGGCGCCCACGCCGCCGCCGCGATCCTTGCGGGCTACGCCCCGGCCGTGTGGGCCTACTCGGTCAACCACGTCCTCACCCGAGCGTTCTACGCCCGGGGCGACACCGCGACGCCCGTGAAGGCGGCGCTCGCGACGGTCGGGCTCAACCTCGCGCTCAATGTCATCCTCATCTGGCCCTTCCGCGAGGCCGGGCTCGCCGTCTCGACCGCGATCTCCGCGACGCTACAGGTCGTCCTGCTGGCACGCTGGCTCGGTCGGGATTCGGGTATCAGCCTGTTCAATGCCGCGCTCCAGGCCTCGCTCACCAAGACCGTCACCTCCACTGCCGTCGTCTGCGCCGCGGTCGCGCTCGCGTCCGCGGTCGTCGGCCCGCGCGAGACGTGGTCGAGCGCAACACTCGGATTGGTGGTCGCGGTCCTCGCCGGTGCCCTCGCCCACGCCGTCGCCAGCGCCGCGCAGCGGGCGCCGGAGCTCGGCTGGTTGCTCGGACGCTCGCCGCCGCGCTAGCCTCGCGGCATGATCGATCTCGCGGGCAGGGTCATCGCGATCACGGGCGCGTCGAGCGGCATCGGCCGCGCTACAGCGATCGCGTGCGCCGAGGCGGGTATGTCGGTCGCCATCATGGCGCGGCGCGCGGACAAGCTGCGAGCCGTCGCGAACGAGATCCCCGAAGGCAGATCGCTCATCTTCGCGGGCTCGGTCGAGGACGCCGACGCCTGCTGCGCGTTTCTCGACGAGACAGAACGCACGCTCGGCCCGCCCTTCACCGTCTTCGCGAACGCCGGCTACGGCGTCGAGTCCGACACACTCGAGATGTCGGACGACGACGTCCGACGGATGTTCGAGGTCAACCTCTTTGGCTCGGTGAACATCCTGCGCCCCGCGCTCGACGGCATGATCGAGCGGGGAGAGGGCCACGCGGTGATGTGCTCGAGCTGCCTCTCAAAGCTCGGCATGCCGCGGTACGCCGCCTACTCCGCGAGCAAGGCCGCCCAAGACCACTTCGGCAGGGCCCTGCGCCACGAGCTCGGGCCGCGCGGCGTCCGCGTCTCGACGGTTCACCCGATCGGCACGAAAACCGAGTTCTTCGAAAAAGCGGCCGAGCGGTCCAAGGATGGTCTGACGCTGATGGACCGGAGCAAGGAAGCGTTCATGCAACCGCCCGAGAAAGTCGCGCGGGCGATCGTCAAGCGGCTCAAGAAGGATCGCGGCGGCGAGATCTGGACGTCCGTCTCGACGCGCACGCTCCTCGGTTTCGCGACATTCGCGCCGGGGCTGACCGATTTCGCGCTGCGCCAGATGGTGCGGAGCCGGATGAAGTCACACAGGTAGAAGCAGCACCACCGCGTGCACCTCGATCGCCCGGCCCTCGCCGACCGCGTCCACCTTCTCGTGCGTCTTGCCCTTGACGTTCACGCACCCGATCTCGACGCCGAGCACGCGCGCGAGATTCGCGCGGATCGCCTCGCGGTGTGGGCTGAGCTTGGGGCGTTCGAGGATCACCGTGGCGTCGAGGTTGTCGACCCTCCAGCCCGCTTCGTGAACTCGCCGCGCCGCCTCCGCGAGGAAGACCTCAGAATCCCGCGACTCGTTCCGCGGGTCGTCATTCGGGAAGAGCTGCCCGATGTCGGGCTCCGCTATCGCGCCGAGCAGCGCGTCGGTGACGGCGTGGTAGAGCGCGTCGCCGTCGGAGTGCGCGACCGGGCCGCGGTCGTGGTCGAGCCGGACGCCGCCCACGACCAGATCGCGGCCCTCGCCCTCGGGGGGTTTCGGCTCGAGCCGGTGGAGGTCGTAGCCGTGACCGATCCGGAACGGTTGGGCGGGTGGAGCCATCCCGGGATGCTATCGGCCGCCCTTTCGCGGGGCCGGGAGGGCGAATTTCCACCCCGGACCGAGCACCGACCGATCCAGGGGCGTACAACGATCGATCAGGACGCCCGACGACCACGGAGACCCGGGATGAACGCGACTCGGACCATCGGAATCACGCTCGTCGCGGCGACGCTCGCCGCGCTCGCCGGCTGCGCGAACGAGGGCGGCCTTGCCATGTCGCTCGACCGCTTCGTCTACAAGAGCACCGAGTTCCAGCCCAAGACGGTCATCGTCCGCGACGTCCGCGATCAATCGGAGCTGTGGTCGCTCGACATCCCGGTCGGCTCGCGCGTCACGATCTGGTTCAACGATAATGTCTACGACGACCCGATCCTGCCCGCGCGGATGCGCTGGGATCTGTACCCGAGACTCTCCGACCGCGACCGGCAGGAGTCGTACGAGGTCCGCGTGCCGGGCGAGGGTTCGCGCCGGCTCGAGATGGTCATCCGCGATGGGCCCGAGCTCCCGGCCGACCCGGTCGAGGCGCTCGCCGTCCAGCCGACGGGCGAGCTGCCCGCGTATGTCCCGCCGCGCCAGGAACCGGCGTCGGCACTGGACCGCCTGACCGAGAACGACGAGCCGGCCCCGGTCGCGACGTTCGTCGCCGACATCCCCGAGGTGCTCGGCCCGACGCAGCGAGCCGTCCGCGTGATCGGCGCGGACGCCGTGCTGTTCGCGGGCGGTCAGTACTCGATCGCGCAGCTCGGCGAGGCGCTGAGGGAACTGCACCAGACCGAGCCCGATCTCGAGATCATCGTCCGCGCGAACGCTTCGGTTCCGTTCGGCTCGGTGCAGCGTGTGGTCGATGCGGTCAAGGCCGCCGGCTACGACGTCAACTGACCGGCGACGACCTCAGGCATTCACGCCGGCTGCAACTCCGGCTCGCGCTCGCGCGTGGGCTCCGGGGCAACCGGTTCGCGCTTCGGCATGGGCGGTGATCCCGCGTCGGTACTGCGGCTCAGGGCGAGCTTCAGGCCCTCGACCGCCTGCACGGTGATGCTGAAGAGCAGCGGCACCAGCACAAGCGTGAAGATCGTCGAGACCACCAGGCCGCCGACCACGACCGAGCCGAGACCGCGGTACATCTCCGAGCCCGCGCCCGGGAACAGCACCAGCGGCAGCATGCCGCCGACCGACGTCAGCACCGACATGAAGATCGGGCGGATGCGGGTCTTCACGGACATCGCGATCGCGTCGAGCGGCTCGAGGCGTTCGACGAGGTCGTCGTCCGACTCTCCGCGGCCCCTCATGAAATTCAGCGCCTGGTGCACGAGCAGGATCGCGTTGTTGACGACGACGCCGATCAGGATGACGAAGCCCAGCATCGTGAGCACGTCGAGCTGCTGCGGCGCCTTCGTCGGGTCGGCGAGCGACCACTCGTGCACGATCTTCAGCCCCGCGAACCCGCCCACGACCGCCAGCGGCACCGTGAACATGATCACAAACGGGTAGACGAAGCTCTCGAACAGCGCCGCCATCAGGAGGTACGTCACGAGCAGCGCCCACACCATCCGCGCCTGGATCAGCTCGGGTTGATACCCCAGCGCGAACAGCGGCAGCCCCGCGACGATCCCGATCACCAGCGCCCCGACCGTGCCGTACGCCGTCTTCGAGCACTTGCGAACCGACGCGCGGATCGCCGAGAACACCGCGACGCCCAGCCCCGCGAGCGCCAGCACGCCCGCGCCAACCCAGAGGACGGTCCGGACCATGCCCGTCCGCGCCTGGTCGGCGGTCTTGCCGAAGAGCGCGCCGCGGACCTCGTCGAGCTTGGCGGCTGTGCCGTCGAGGTTGATCCGCATCGTCCGGTCAATCAGTCCCGCCGCCATCGCCGGCTCGATGACCTCGTTCTGAATCTCGTCGATGAGCTGCTCGACCGTCGTCCCCTGAGGAGGCGTGATCTGGATCACCACACTCGGGAGTTCCTCGATCCGCCGGATGTCCTGCGGCGCCGTCGAGGGCACGACCTTCACCAGATCATCGACCGGCACCACCGGGCCCGCGGGCGTCGCGACCGGGATGAACGCGAGGTCTTCCTTTTTCTCCAGACGCCGACCCGTCGGCAGCACCACGAGGTCCACGTTCTCCCCGTCGAGCTTGTAATCCCCGACAAACGCACCATCAAACAGCCCGCGGATCGCCACACCGAGCCCCTGCGTGGTCAGCCCAAGCTCGCGGGCGCGGTCGGTGATCTCGAGCCGCAGTTCCTGCTGGGCGAGGTTGAAGTTCGAGGGGTCAGCCGAGACGTTCTGCCCGAAGCCGTACTTCTGCCCCGCGAGCCCGTACATCATGCCCGCGGCCGCGGTGACGCTCTCGAGCTCTGGTCCCGATATCTCGACGTTGACGCTCGACCCGCCGCTACCGACCGACGAGAACAGGCTCGACTGCCGCGCGCCGCCGAAGATGTCAGAGTTGATCCCGTTGAACGCGTTCGAGAGCAGCTGCCCGATCGGGATGACCGTCTGCTCGTACTCCGACGTCGCGCCGCCGAACATGCTCGACCCGAACGCGCCGATGAAGAAGTTGTCGATCGGTACCGGCTCGAACGGAGGCGGCGCCTCCGGATCACCCGGGAAGCCCCGCGGGATCGGCGCGAGCCGCGCGATCTCTTCCGGCGGGTCGTCAGCCGACGCCTCGACGTAGGGCTTGATCTGGTCCTCGATCCGGTCCGCGATCTGCGACCGCCGCGTGACCGAGAGCCCGGGCGGAATCAGCAGCCCGCCGAACACGAGGTTGCGGTTGCCCGCGGGCAGATAGTCGAGCGGTGGCGCGAGCAGCACCGCGCCCGCGATGCTCGCCGCGGTCATCCCCGCGATCACAAGGGGCCGCAGCGTCCAGCCGCGCCACCCGCCCATGAGCCAGCGGATCGATCCCGTCAGCCCTCGGACGATGCCGCCAAACAGCGCATCGATGCCGAACAGCCCGCCGAACGCCTTCGCGAGCGCGGACTTCTTCTTCGCCGTCCCCTGCGCCTCGGCGTGCAGCCACCGTGATGCGGCGGCCGGGATCACCGTGATCGACACGATCAGCGACAGCACGACCGCCGCGACGATCGCGAGCGAGATGTCGCGGAACAGCTGCCCCGCTTCTTCCTGGATCGTCAGCACCGGGATAAACACCGCCGCGGTCGTGAGCGTCGAGGCGAGGATCGCGCCCCAGACCTCCTTGCCGCCGCGGTACGCCGCCTTCATCGGGGGCTCACCGAGCTGCAACCGCCGGTAGATGTTCTCGAGCACGACGATCGCGTTGTCCACGACCATGCCCACCGCGAACGACAAGCCCGCGAGCGAGATCACATTGAGCGTGCGGCCCAGCGCGAGCAACACAAGAAACGTACCGATCACCGAGATCGGGATCGCGAGCGCCACGATCGAGGTTGAGACGAACGACCGCAGGAAGAGCATGAGGATGACGCCCGCAAGCGCGCCGCCGATGAACAGGTTCTGCGTCACGAGCCCGATCGCCGAGTCGATGTAGGTCGTCTCGTCGTAGACCTGCCGCATCCGCAGGTGCTGGCCGACCGTCGGATGCTCGGGCGTGCCGAGGTTGGGCAGGATGCCTGACTTGATCTCGTCGAGCCGCCCGCGCAGCTCCTCCATGACCGTCACGACGTTCGCGCCGGACTGGCGGATGACGTTCATCGCGAGTGCCTCGCCGCCGACCGACCTCACGAAGCCGCGCCGCTTCTCGTAGTTGACCTCGACCGTCGCGACGTCCTTGACGTACACCGGGTTGCCGTCGCGGTACGCGATGATCGTGTCCTCAACCTCGTGCGTCGTCTCGTACTGCCCGAGCAGCCGCACGCGCTGCAGCCTTTTGCCCTCAGAGATCGTGCCGGCCGAGACGTTCTGGTTCTCGCCGCGCAGGGCGTTGACCACGTCGAGGTGGTTCAGCCCGCGCTGAGCGAGCGCGACCGTATCGATCAGCACCTGCACCTCGCGGCCGCGGCCGCCGAAGACGTTGACCTCCGCGACACCGTCGATGCGCTCGATGTAGGGCTGGATCTCGTCCTCGAAATCATCCTGCAGGTGCGCGATGTTGAAGCCCGGGTACAGATGTGCGAACTCCGGATCGAGCTCGGTGATGATCCACGCGATCGCGTTCTCCGACGCGCCGTCGGCCGCCTTGATCTTGGGCTCCTCGACCTGGTCCGGGTAGTCCGAGACTTGGCGCAAGGCGTCCGAGACCTCCTGCAGCCCGCGGCTGATGTCCGCGCCGACGTAGAACTCCAGCTCGATCGTCGCCGTGCCCTGGCTCGAGAGCGATCTCATCCGCCGCAGGTTCGAAACGTTCTTGAGCTCCTCCTCCTGCTCCTTCACGATCTCGTCAACGATCTCCTCCGGGCTGCGGCCCGGCCACGACGTCTCGACCGTGATCACCGGGCGATCGACCGTCGGCGTGAGCTGGATGGGGATCTCCGTGAACCCGATCAGGCCGAACATGACCACGAAGATCACGCCGACCGTCACGCCCACGGGCTTCGAGATCGCGAGCCGAACGATGTCCATCAGTCCGCCCCCTCGGTAGAAGCCGCGCCCGCACCAACCGGACCGCCCGGAAGAATGATCAACGGCTGCGTCGGGAACACCCGCTCGTTGCCGTCGGTCAGGACCAACGCGCCGGGCGGCAGCGCGCCATCGCGGATCACGTACCGCTCGCCCACCGCGAACAGAGGCTGCACCCGCATCGGCACCGCCTGGTGCGACGGCGCACCGGGCGGCGTCTCCGAACCCGGTCCCCCGAGCGGCGCCGCCATGAAGACGAACGACCCCGCGTCGTCGCGCAGGATCGCGTCCTTATGGATGGTCAAACGTTCCGCCCGCTCGCTCGTCGGCACCATCGCCGTCAGGCTCATCTGCGGACGCAGCACGCCGCTCGAGTTCGGAACCGAGATCCGCACCGGGAACAGCCGGCTCAGCGAGTCCGCCGCCGGGATCACGCCGATCACCGTCCCCGACGCGTCCCGTGCCGGTCCAAGACCCGGGATCGAGAGCGAGACCGCGTCCGGCGCGGCATCGAGAAACGGCACCAGAGCCTCCGGCACGTCGATCCGCGCCTCGATCTTCTCGAGGCTGACGAGTTCGACGATGCCGTCGCCTGGCGAGACCCACTCGCCGATCTCCGCCTGCTTGCGTACGACCCGTCCCGTGAACGGCGCGGCAATCGTCTTGTCCTTCAGGATCCGCTCGATCCGCGCCAGCTCCGCCTGGGCCGCAAGCACATCCGCGTCGGCCTCCTCGCGCTCCGCGATCGCGGTCGCGAGCGCCGTCCGCGTCGCGTCGGCCTGCGCCTCGTTCGCCGAGCCACGCTGCACCGCGACGTCCATGCGGTCCATGTCGCGCTGCGCGAGCTCCGCGCCCGAACGCCGCCGCGCCGCGACCGCCTCGGCCGACTTCAACGCTGCCTGCGCTCGCCTCACATCGAGCCGCGCGAGCTCGTCATCGAGCCGCGCGACGACCTGCCCCGACTCAACCCGGTCGCCCTCGTCCAAATCGAGTTCGAGCACCAGCCCCTCGACCTGGCTCGCGAGCACCGCCCGCCGGGTCGAGACGATCTCGCCCGTCACACGGCGTTGGTTCGTCACGGTCTCGAGCCGCGCGGCATCGACCGTCACCCGCGCCGGCGGCGGACCCTCCGAGGGCTGCGCCGACACAAACGAAGCGGCGACCAGCATCACCAGTGAAGCAATCCTCATCGCGCGTCCTCCGTGTCCGGCTTCGACTCGATGTCGATCAGTTCCCGTTCGTAACCAACGACGTTCTCGATGAGCTTCTGGAGATCGTCTTCCATCGACCGCTGCCGCGCGTCCGGGACGCCCTCGAGCATCCGCTCGACCATGGGCTCACCGAGTTCACGCAGAAGCGACCGCGCCGCCACGCCGCGAGGCGTCAGCTCGAGATACGTCGAGCGCCCCGCCCCGGGCCGCGACGACCGCTCGACGAGGCCCTCCTTCTCGAGCACCGCCGCCATGCGGCTGATGTTCTGGGGGCTCAGGAGCAGATCCTCGGAGACCTCCCCCACCGTCAGCGGCTGCTCGGCGTTGCCCAGAACGCAGAGCAGCATCCATCGCGAGCTGCTCAGCCCGTGCTCCTTGGTGAGCCGATCCCCGACCCGCATCATGATGTGATGCAGCCGGAACAAAAGCGGGATGAGCGGCGGGTCCTCGGCCTTCACAAGGTGCGAAGCCGGGACGTCGGCAGTCGATGTCGTCACGTCCGTCACGCCGAATCGAACAGCGGGCGGCCGACAGAGTCAAGTCAACATGTTGAATTTCGCGCGATGCTCAAAATCATCGATCCAGCGAATTACATTGATCGACTGAAACGATTCAATCTGATTGTTCCTAGGCGCGTTGAGAACGAGCCGATATCGTCGATTCATTACAGGAATGTTCGCGGACGATTCGGGTCCTCTGGATCCGGTTAGCATGACCGCGGATTCCACACATCGACGGAGACCCGACATGCCGCAGTGGCTGCGTTCCCACGCCAACGAGTTCAAGCACAAGTCCTATCCCGCGCTGGCACCCAAGTTCGCCGAACTCGCAGAGGGCCAGCACCCCGCGGCACTCATGATCACCTGCGCCGACTCGCGCATCGACACCGCCCTCATCACCAACACCGAGCCGGGCGAGCTCTTCGTCGTCCGCAACGCGGGCAACATTGTCCCGCCCGCCGGCGCGGGCAACACGGGCGAAGCCGCCTCGATCGAGTACGCCGTCCGCGCCCTCCGCATCCCGCGGATCGTCGTGTGTGGGCACAGCAACTGCGGCGCGATGGGCGCGGTCATGAACCCCTCGGCGGCCGAGGGCCTGAACTGCGTCTGCTCGTGGATCTCCCACGCGCAGCCCGCCGCCGACGAGTTGGGCGACGATGTCTCGCTCGACGCGCTCATCGAGCGCAACGTCGTGCTGCAGATCGACCACCTCCGCTCCTACGGCTTCGTCCGCCGCGCCGAGCGCATGGGCGAGCTCGTCCTCATGGGCTGGGTCTACGACATCGGGACCGGCGAGATCCGCGAGTACCAGCCCGAGTCGGATTCGTTCAAGGCCATCGAGTCGATCAACACCGAGGCCGCCGAATGAGCGACCCACCGACCGACCCCGCGCTGACGCCCCACCGACGCAACCTGACCAAGGACTTCTTCGCGTCGATCGTCGTCTTTCTGGTCGCGCTGCCGCTCTGCATCGGCATTGCGCAGGCCTCGGGCGTGCCCGTCGCCGCGGGACTCATCACCGGCATCGTCGGCGGCCTTGTCGTGGGCGTGATCGCGGGCTCGCCGCTCCAGGTCTCCGGGCCCGCGGCCGGACTGTTCGTGATCGTCCTGGGCATCATGAAGGACTTCGAGGCGACCTTCACCGAGCGCGGCCTCGACAATCCCTACCTCGCCGCGCTCGGTGCGCTGGGCATCATCACGCTGCTCGCGGGCGTACTCCAGATCGGCGCGGGCTATCTCAAGCTCGGGCAGTGGTTCCGAGCCGTCTCGCCCGCCGTCATCCAGGGCATGCTCGCGGGAATCGGCGTGCTCATTTTCGCCAGTCAGTTCCACGTGATGGTCCACCGCGACCCGCCCGGAGGCGGCATCGGCAACCTCGTCGGCATCCCCGTCGCCCTGTGGGACGGCATCCACGTCTGGGACTTCAACACCCACCACCAGGCCGCGCTCGTCGGGCTCATCACCATCATCAGCATCGTCGCCTGGCAATTCATGCCCAAGACGTTCCGCGTGGTTCCCGGCGCCCTCGTCGGCGTCATCCTCGGCTCCGCGACGGCCGTCATCGGCAACCAGTTCTTCGGCCTCTTCGAGATCGACCGCATCGAACCGGGCCCCGGCATCCTCGAAGAAGCGTGGACCGCCGTGGTCTCAAGCAAGTACACCATGCTGGGCGACGCGGGGCTCATCAAGCCCATCATCGTCGGCGCGGTCACGATCGCCCTCGTCGCGTCCGCGGAGACCCTGCTCTGCGCCACCGCCGTCGATCAGATGCACGGCGGCCCCCGCACCAAGTACGACCAGGAACTCAAAGCCCAGGGCGTCGGCAACATCCTCTGCGGCGCGCTCGGCGGCCTTCCAATGACCGGCGTCATCGTCCGCAGTTCCGCCAACGTCGATGCCGGCGCGACCTCGCGCTGGTCCGCCGTCATCCACGGCGGCTGGCTGCTGCTCTTCGTCGCGGTGATCCCGTTCGTCCTGAACTACATCCCCAAGGCCGTCCTCGCGGGCGTGCTCGTCTTCACGGGCTACAAGCTCGTCAACATCGCTGCGATCAAGAAGCTCAAGGGCTTCGGCTGGTCCGAGGTCGGCATCTACGCCGCCACCGTCGCGGGCGTCGTGGCGATCGACCTGCTCACGGGCGTCATCATCGGCATCGTGCTCAGCTTCGCCAAGCTGCTCTACACCTTCAGCCACCTCGAAATCAGGAAGATTGTCGAGGGCACAACCACCGTCATCTGCCTCAACGGCACCGCGACCGTGCTCGGATTGCCCAAGCTCGCGAGCACGCTCGAGAGCATCAAGCCTGGTCAGCACGTCCAGATCCGCTTCGAGGACCTCCAGTACATCGACCACGCCTGCCTCACGCTCATCGGCGACTGGCAACGCCAGCACGAAGCCACCGGCGGCTCCCTCGCGATCGACTGGGAAAGCCTCAACACCCGCTACCGCGACAGCAAGCCGCTCGCGGTCGAAGACGAGCAGCTTCCTCGCGCCACCGACTCCGCCGTCGCGTCGGCCACGTAACGACGACTCACATCACGAACCGCAACGCCCGCCGCCAGACCTCCCCGGCGGCGGGCTTTTCCTTCACTGGTCGAAACTCAGTCCCGACGACGCCGCGCCGCGAGCAACCCGCTCACGCCGAACGCCGCGCCGACAGCCGGCGACGGCACAAACACACCCGTCGGCGGCAGGCCCGGCTGGACCGTGTCGAACGTCGCCTGGAAGCTGTACCCGTCGTAACTCCCGTCGCTCAGCAGCCGCTGATCAAACCCGACCGGCGCAAAGCCCCAGCCCGCGCCCGGGAAGAACGGATCCGAGTCCGCGACGAAGAAGCCCCAGAACCCCGGGAAGCTGAAGTCCTCGATGAAGTTGTCGTCCGCGTCGAGCGACGTCGTCGCCGACCGGCTCTCGCCGAGCCCCACAGTCAGCAGCCCCGACGGATCGAACGTCGTCCCGTCCGCGAGCGGCAGCCCGTCGCCATCGACATCGAGCCCGAACCCCAGCACCGCGGGCGAGGGCGCGGGCAACCCGAAATCAAAGAGCTGCACGATGCCCGAGAGCGTCGGGTCGGCCGCGAGCACATCGAAGAGCATGTCCTGCCCCGTGCGCACGCCGTCGTACCGGTACGCGTACGCGACCGACTCGACCGCCGCCCCGTTGTTCCAGTCGATCACGAGGAACGACATGTTCGCCCCCGACCCGACCTCAAGCCGGATGTCCTCCGGCGCGATGGTCTGAGCGGAAGCAGCCCCGGCGACGCCGAGCGTCGCCACGATCAAAAGAGAACCTGCGCGCATGCCATATCTCCTGCGCACACCCCGCGACCCGCCGCGATCGCGCACGCCGGGCGTCCTGGAACCGGATTGTCGGAGAGCGCAAGGACGCCACGGCCGGCGCGCACGGGGCCACGCGACGACCTTCGGCGGCCCCAGGTCGCGAGGGCCTCTCCGCCGAGCTGCTGGCAGGTCTTCCGGCTCCGGGCGACGGCCGCTGATGGACTCAGCAGCCTCCCTGATCCGCCTTCCCGCCGGCCCTTCGGCAGTGGCACACAGGATCAGAACTCGCACCCGACACGGCGGCGCGTCCGCGGTGGAATCTCACCACACTTCCCTTTTCACCCCGGCGACACCGCCGGGGCACCAGCACGCAGCCACGGTACAGCCACCGTCGCGCGCACGCAATGGGTCGGTTTCGTTTTGGAAATCAGAGTCGCTCAGCCCGAGAGCGGCAGCGACGCCCCGCGGTCGGTCTTCCGCTGGTGGCGGATGATCTCGCCCGTGACGAGATAGACCACGCTTTCTGCGATCGACGCCATCAGGTCGCCCACCCGCTCGAGCTCGCGGCCAACGCGGAAGAGCCGCATCGCGTCGTCGGCGTGGTCGGGCGTCGTGCGGACACGCGAGCCGAGCTCGTCGAAGAGGCACTTGTCGAGCTTATCGATGACCGAATCGCCCTCGACCAGCCGGCGAGCGGCGTCCACGTCCTCGTCGAGCACCGCCCGCAGCAGGTTGTGGCAGAGCACCGGCACACGGTCGCCCAGCTCCTGCAGGGCCGTCGGCCAGCGCGGCGGATCGTTCGGATCAAACGCCAGGGTCACCTTCGCGATCGACGTCGCGTGGTCCGCGACACGCTCGATCTCGGCGTTGACCTTCAGGCAGAACATCACGAAGCGGAAGTCTTGGCCGTAGGGACGCTGCAGCGTCAGCAGGCGGAGGCACTCGCGCTCGATGCCGACCTCTTCCGAGTCGATCGCGTCGTCGCGGGCCCGGACGGTCTCGGCGATCTCGTGGTCGACCTCCCACATGGCGTGCAGGGAGGCCTCGAGCATGTCGATCGAGGTGTTGGCCGACCGCATGAGCCGCCGCCGGAGCTGGACCAGTTCGCGCTCGATCGGCGTCGCGCCCGTGTGGACGGTGTCGATCGGCGAAAAGGCCGACGGATCCGACGAGATGTGCGGCTGCTCCTGCAACGGCGCTCGTTCCTCGTCCCTGAGGGACGCCTCTTTCCATGCGACACGCGGCCCGTGCCCGGGTACGTCCGATCCAGCCGCGTACTCAAGCGAGAAAGGGCCTGAGGGGACTCTAGAAGACATTCGGACGTCGAGCACCTGTTGCTCGCGAAAGCCTTGCCCCTGCGTAAAAGTTGTCCGGATCGAAACAGAACGTTGACATGTCAACCGCTTGTCCACCCCCGGAACTCACGTCCGGAAACGAAGTACACAGCCCTGCATGATCACGCCGCGGTTTGCGTATCCATGAGTCCCAAGCGTCTCCGGAGCACCGGGAGCAGCGTGTCTCCCTCAAAATGACGGTCAGAAAGCCGGAGATAGACCTCCGCCAGCCGCTCGCCGCCCGCCGACCGCGCTTTGGTCGCCGCCAGATCCGCCTCGATCGCCCGCACGTCGTCGCCCGAGCCGCTGCCGCGGAGCCGCTCGGCGATCCGGTCCGTTTCGGCCGCGAGGAAGACCACGTCGGTCCCTCGGAGCGTCACCGCGCGCACGCCGAGCTGGGCCGATGCGATCCTGATCGCGGCGAGCTCGAAGAGTGTTTCGACAGCCTTTGGGGGTTCCCCGTATGCGCTCGTGAGGTCCGCCCGGGCCTTGGTGAGCTGGTCCTGGTCGGCCGCGGTCGCGATGCGGCGGTAGGCCTCGAGCCTCCGGGCGTCGCTCGGCATGTAGGCCCGCGGGATCAGCGCGGGGATGCCCAGCTCGACCGAGGTGTGCGCGAGCGGGTGGCTCTCGTCGTCGGGCGTGAGGTCCTTGACGGCCTGCTCCAGCAGGCGGCAGTACATCTCGTATCCGACCGTCGCGATGTGCCCGGACTGCTCCGCGCCGAGCAAGTTGCCCGCGCCGCGGATCTCGAGGTCGCGCATCGCGATCTTGAAGCCGGCCCCGAGCATCGAGTACTGCTCGAGCGCTTTCAGCCGCTTCTGCGCAACCTCCTTGATCGTCCGGTCGGGCGGCAGCAGTAGGTAGCAGTACGCCCGGTGCTTGTAGCGACCGACGCGGCCCCGCAGCTGGTGCAGCTCGGCGAGCCCGAACCGGTCGGCGTCCTTGATGAACATCGTGTTCGCCATCGGGTTGTCGATGCCCGATTCGATGATCGTCGTCGACACCAGGATGTCCGCATCACGCCGCATGAACTTGAGCATCACCTGCTCGAGCTCCTTGGCTTCCATCTGCCCGTGCCCCACCACCACCTCGGCATCCGGTGCCAGCCGGCGGATGTCGTCCGCGACGGTCTGGATGTCGTGCACACGGTTGTGGACGAAATAGATCTGCCCCTCGCGGGCGAGCTCGCGCTCGATCGCCTGCTCGACGCGGCGCTGGTTGTAGGGGATGACCTCGGTCACCACCGCGCGGCGGTCCATCGGCGCGGTCGTCAGCGACGAGATATCCCGCAGCCCGAGCATCGACATGTGCAGCGTGCGCGGGATGGGCGTCGCGCTGAGCGTCATGACGTCCACCATCGTGCGCAGCTGCAGCAGGCGTTCCTTGTGCTCGACACCGAACCGCTGCTCCTCGTCGATCACGACCAGCCCCAGATCCGAGAACTTGACGTCCTTGGAGAGCAGCCGGTGCGTGCCGATGATGACATCGACCTCGCCCTTGCGGACAGACGCGAGCGTCGCGTTGATCTCCTTGGTGGTCTTGAAGCGGCTCAGCGACTCAACGCGGAAGGGATAGGCCGCGAAGCGCTGGCGGAACGTCCGCTCGTGCTGCTCGGCGAGAACCGTGGTGGGAACAAGCACGGCGACCTGCTTGCCGAACTCGCACGCCTTGAATGCTGCGCGGATCGCGAGCTCGGTCTTCCCGAAGCCGACGTCGCCGCAGATGAGCCGGTCCATCGGGCGGGGGCTGGACATGTCCTTCTTGATCTCGGCGAGCGCGGCGAGCTGGTCCTCGGTTTCGGTGTAGGGGAACTCCGCCTCGAACTCGTCCTGCCACGCGGTGTCTGCCGGATAGCGGATGCCAGGCAGGTGCTCGCGGGCGGCGCGGACGCGGAGCATCTCGGCGGCGAGATCCCGGACGGACTCGGCGACCCTGCTGCGCTGGTTCTTCCACTTGTTGCCACCCAGCGCGCTGAGCGGCGGCTTGCCGCTGAACCCGCCGACGTACTTCTGGACGAGGTCGATCTGCGTCGCGGGGACGTGGAGCCTCGAGCTGCCCGAGAACTCGAGCGTGAGGTACTCCTCCTGGGGCGGCTTGCTTGCTTTTTTCTTGGTGGTCTGGGGCTTGCCGGGCAGCTTCCGCATCGGAAGCAGCTCGAGCCCCGCGAACCGCGCGATGCCGTGCTCCTGGTGGACGACATAGTCGCCCGGCTCGACATCGAGGAAGGTGTCCATCGCCCGCGAGCCCTTGATGCGGGACTGGCGGCGCTTCGTGTCGAAGCGGTGCAGCAGCTCGTGGTAGGGCACAACAGCGTGCGCACAGGAGGCGTCCTCGGATTCCCAGATGTAGCCGCGGTGGACGTACGCGTGCAGCGTGCCGATGCGGTCCTGGTCGTCCGGCGCGTGCTCGGCGATTAGCTCGCCGAGCCGCTTCGCCTCGCCCTCGTTCTGGCAGGCGACGAGCGTGGTGTGGTTCCGGGCGATCTCGGCGAGCTCGGCGAGCGACTGTTCGAGCTCGCGCGGCAGCTCGGGCAGCGTCGCGACCGGGATCTCGACCGCGACGTCGGCGGCGCCCCGGGCCGCGGAGAACGCGTTGATCTCGGCGAACCCGCGGAACCGGTTCTCGAGCTTTTTGAGCACCGCGGGCGGGCCCTCGGTGAGCTTGGGCTCGGTCGAGCGCTCGAAGTAGCCGCGGGCCTGCTCGACGATCTCGAGCGATTCCGCGATCAGCGCGCACGAATCGGGCGGGAACAGATCAAGCACCGGGACGAGCTTGGACGCGGAGAGCGCACGGCTCGGGTCGGCGGCGACCAATTCCGCGGCATCGATCGCGCGGTCCGAGCCCTGGGTGTCGAGGTCGATCTCGGTGAGCTTGTCGAGCTCGTCGCCGAAGAAATCGAGGCGGATGGGCGGGGCGTCGCCCGGCGAGAAGATGTCGAGGATGCCGCCGCGCAGCGCGAACTCGCCGGGCTCCTCGATGACGTCGGTGCGTCGGTAGTCGGCCTCGGCGAGCCAGTCGGTGATCCGGTCGATCGGGTACTCCCCACCGACGCGGACCGTGCGCACGAGGGCGTCCATCGCCTCGAGCGTGGGCGATCGCTGCATGAGCGACTGGATGGGGCAGATGATGACCGGGGCGTCGCCCGCTTTGGCGTTGAGCCCGTTGATGCGGCGGATCGCGGCGAGCCGCTGGGCGAGCAGTTCGGCCGACGGGCCCGCGGACCCGGTGATCGCCTCGATCGCGGGCAGGATGATCGCGTCGATACCGGCGGCGTCGAGCTCGGCCTCGGCTTCGTCGGCGTCGTCCAAGTGGGCGACGGCGAGGATGGTCGGGCGTTCGGTGAGACGGGCGACCGCGGCCGCGACGAGGGCGGTCGAGGATCCCGCGGCGCCGGTGGCGACAACGCGGCTTGATTCGTTCAGCGCATGCGCAAGCCGCGCGATCTCGGGATCGCGGGTGATCGAGTCGATGGGATGGGCGACGGCGTCGCGTCGATGAGCCAACGTTGGATTATTGCGGGGCGGGCTTCGCCGAGCCGGTTAGTTGAAGCGCACGTGCGGTGCGATGTTCTCGGCGGTCTTGGGGCCGATGCCGCGGACACGCTGCAGGTCCTCCACGGACTTGAAGGGGCCGTTGGTGGCGCGGTCGTCGAGGATGCGCTGGGCGAGGGCCGGGCCGATGCCCGGGAGGAGTTCGAGCTCGGGCTTGGTCGCGGTGTTGACGTTGATCGTGCGCGCGGCCGACTTGGTTGTGGTTGTCGGCGAGGCGGGGGTGATCGTCGGTGTGGTGATAACGGGGACCGACTCGGGCTCGGGGATCGGGAGCGGGATGAGCCTGATCGGTTGTTCGATCGTGTCGGGCTCGGACTCGGCAACTTCGGGCGTCTCGGGCTGGATCTGGGGCTGAATCTCGGCGGGAACGCTCGGTGTGCGCGAGGCGAGCTCGATGGCGGCGTTGGCTGCCTGGGCAGCGAGGATGGACGCCTGCTCGGCGCGGGCCGCGGCTTGTTCGGCGCGGGTCGCGATGGCTTCGAACTGCGCGAGCTGATCGGAGAGATCTGGCGCGGCGGCGGGCTCGGGCAGCGCGGCGGGCGGCGGTGCGTCGGGGCGGAGCAGCGCCCACGCGAGGGCGGCGAGCGCGAGGCCCGCGACGAACGAGGGCAGCGCGACCTTGAGCGGGCCGTCGAGGGCGTGCCGGGGTTGCTGTCCGTAGGAGCCGGTCATGGCGTGCCCGCGAGGAGCTGCTCGGCGTTGAGGTGCGCGGGCTTGGACGCGTTGACGAGCGACTGCTTGATCTCGGCCATGCGGGCGGCCGCGGGCTTGACGGTGCCGTCCACGGCGATGAGCCCGCCGCGGGGCATCTCGAGCGCGGAGGGCTGGTCGTAGAGCTCGTGCCAGGTGACGGTCTGGATGAAGGGCTTGGCGAGTGCGACGGAGGCGTAGGCGCTGAGCCAGTCTGCCTGGCGCTGGTTGGTCCAGCCGCCGCGCCAGGAGCCGGGGTGGACGGTTGCCTTCTCGGGCGAGCCGGCGGCCTCGGGCATGGCGCTCGGGACGCCGACGGCGGTGAGGCTGATGGGTTTTTCGAGGGCGGCGTACCGGTCGAGCATGGCGCTAAACGCCATGAGGTCGCGGGCTGCCTGGCCCGGTGCGGGCTGGCCCATCTGGACGCGGAGGCCGAAACCGTCCACCATGACGCCCGCCTGGGCGACCATCTCGGCGTAGAGCAGGGGCGGCACGGAGCGGCGGTTGGCGGTGTGGTACTCGCCCCACGGGTGTGTGAGCTCGACAATGACCTTGGCGGTCGGGTGCAGCTTGCGGACGATGGAGACCGACTGCCTCGTCAGGTCCATCATCTGGTCGAAGGAGAAGTGGAAGTTGTCGTTGGCGTGCAGGCCCGAGACGACCGTCCAGCGCGGGATGGTCTTGCGGTAGCGCGTGACGACGACCTTCAGGTGCTCGCGGACATAGTCGCGGAGCGTCTCGTAGTCGTTCTCCCAGATGTAGAGCCACTCGGGGACGGACGTCGGGCGGAAGTCGATCACGGGGCCCGCGGCGACGTGGATACGCGCCTTGCGGACGGCCCACTCGATCCACTGGTCGGTCTTCTTGAAGGCGTACGAGCCCTCGGAGGGGTCGAGCTCGATCCAGCGCATGGGCATCTGGATGAACTCGGCGGTCTCGGCCGCGGTCTTCTGGGCGACCTCGGCGAACGAGCCCGGGCTGACCGAGACGCCGACATAGGGCCGGCCCGGCAGGACGACGCCGACGCGCTCGGGGGTGAGGACGGCTTGCGGCTGCTTGCGTCCGCCGAGCGGGCCCAGCATCGACGACTCGACGGCGTCGGCGTAGATGCGCCCGGTCATGCGGGGGACGTAGCACGCCTCGGCCTCGGCGAGCGCGAGCCGCTCGGAGGCCTCGACGCCGAGCCAGAGCGACTTGAGCGCGAGCTGGTGCGTCGAGGCGGCGAACCCGTGGTTGTCGTCGGAGCGTTTGGCGATGAGCGCCTGTGTGAACGCGCGGCGGGCCGCCTCGAAGAACTTGAAGGCGGGGTGCTCGCGGTCGAGATCGGTGAGGTTCCACTCCTCGAGCTTGTTCAAGAACAGCATGAGGCGGTGGCGCGCGAGCTCGAGGCTGAGCAGGTAGGGCCGGTCACGCTCGGGGAGCAGGCAGGTCTGGAGTGTGAGCACGCCGAGGCTGGTCGGCTCGTAGCCCACGAGGTCGGGGTCGCCCGCGAAGGCCTCAACGCCCCCGATCTCTTTGAGGACCACCTCGTCGAGACCGATCTGGATCGCGAGGCCCGCGGCTTCGCCCGAGGTCTTCTCGCAGCGGACGACGCCTTCTTCGAAGGACAGCTCGGCGGCGACGGGGACGGACTCGGGGCCCAGGACGTGGGCGTGCCGCAGGACGCGGTCGGTGGCGGGCGTGCCGTCTTGAAGGATGAGGAAGCTGAGCATGCGTCTCGGTCTGGCTTTCTGCGGTCTGCGTGGGGCCGGCTCGGTCGCGATCGGTCGCGAGCCGTTCGGGTCCCGGCCCAGCCTAGGTGGTTTGCCATTGTCGCGAAGCGGGCGGCTTGTGCAAGTTGGGCGTTTGTGGGCCCGATTTCACGGTCCGAGCAGGCGTGATAGCCTCGGGAATGACGGAAGCCGGCACGCCCGCGGACGCACTCGGAACGACCACGCTGGGCCTCCCGGGCCGCCGCCGCGGGAAGGTGCGCGAGACGTACGAACTCTCCGGGCCCGCGGGCGAGCCGCGGCTGCTGATCGTGGCGTCGGACCGGATCTCGGCGTTCGACGTCGTGATGCCGACGCTGGTTCCGGGCAAGGGCCGGCTTCTGACGGAGATCGCGGCGTTCTGGCTGCGGTTCATTGAGGACCGCGGGATCTGCCGGACGCACCTGATCTCGACCGACGCGTCGGGCATCCCGGATTCGGCGTTCGATGTTGCAGGTGCCACGCCGAGGGAGTCGCTTGCCGGGCGTGTCACGATCGGGCGGGCGTGCCGGGTGATCCCGGTGGAGTTCGTGGTGCGCGGGTATCTCGAGGGATCGGGGTGGCGGGAGTACGAGCGGGACGGGTCGGTGTGCGGCGTGAGCCTGCCCGCGGGGCTCGCGCGGTGCTCGAAGCTGCCGGAGCCGATCTTCACGCCGGCGACGAAGGCCGAGGACGGGGAGCACGACGAGAACATCGACTTCGAGGCGGCGCGGCGCGTGTGCGACGCGATGGCGGGCGCGGGCGTGATGACGCGGCTGCGGGACGTCTCGGTCGCGATCTATGAGTCGGCGGCGGCGTACGCGCTCGAGCGCGGGATCATCCTTGCGGACACGAAGTTCGAGTTTGGGCTGCCGATCGGCGCAAACGGCGAGCCGACGGGCGAGGACGCGATCCTGATCGATGAGGCGCTGACACCCGACAGCTCGCGGTTCTGGCCGGCCGACGGGTACGCGCCCGGGCAGCGCCAGCCCAGCTTCGACAAGCAGTACGTGCGTGAGTATCTCGAGACGCTGACGGCGTCGGGCGCGTGGGACGGACAGGACCCGGGGCCCGAGCTTCCGGGCGAGGTGGTCGCGGGGACGCTTGCGCGGTACCGCGAGGCACGGGATCGGCTGACGCTTCCGAACTGAATCGATTTACTGACGGTTGATGCCGCGTTCGGCGTCGAGGCGTTGGCGGAGCTTGGCCTGGATCTTGGTGCGGAACTGCTCCATGCCCGGGGGTTCGGGGAAGACGATCTCGAATCCGGCGCCGCCTTGGGCCTCGACCTCGTCGAGGATGGGCTCGAAGCGGGCCTTGATGCGGTCGAAGACGTAGCGTTGGAGCTCGAGATCGGTGATACGCGTGTAGAGCGCTTCGGCATCATCGATCGCGAGCTGGTCCATGAAACTGAACAGCGCGGTGCCGATGACAAAGCCGAAATCGCGGTCGAGGAACTCCATGCGGGCCTCCGCGCCGCCCGCGGTCGTGACCGTGTCGCGGAGCTGGGCGTTGAGGAAGTAGCGGTGGGCGTCGGCGGCGAACTCGACCTGGGTTTCGTAGGCCTTGGTGTTGCCGTTGAGCAGCGACTGGAATGCGCCGAAGAGCGAGCCGGCGACCGTGCTGTTGGCGATGTGGGGCGAGGTGACGCGCTCGAGTGAGTTGAAGATCACGAACTCTTCGAGCGTGAGGCCGCCTTCCATTTCGCGTGTCAGCTCGTTCTGGTTCTGGATACCGAGGTTGCGGAACTTGGCAAGCCAGCGTTCGGCTTCTTCGAGGTCACCCCGGCGGAAGAAGTGGATGATGACCTCACGCATGAAGTTCTCGTAGCCGGTGGCGTAGTCGTTCTTCGGACGGCGGAGAGACTGGTAGACGCCGCCTCGCTCGAGGACGCCGTCGCGGATGGTGTCGTAGGCCTCGGCGAAGTAGAAGTTGGGGAACGCGACGTAGGGATCGCGGTCGCCGACGCCGTAGTCGGTGGAGCCGAGGTAGTTGAAGAAGATGGTGCCGTAGCGGAAGGACTGCTGGATGCCCTGGAGCGTGATGCGGTCGGTGTTGACGAAATCGAAGAGTTCCTGCGTCTCGTTGGTCGCGCGGTCGAGACCCTGGCGGACACCCTCGGCGGACCAGTAGATCGCGTGCCCGGCGGCGGAGCGCCAGTCGATGGGCCCGAGCTGCTCGGTGAGCCGGAGCATCCGCAGCGGGATCATCCGGTAATCCTCTTCGACGACGCGGCGTCTGGTGAAGAGGATCGCATCTTCCCAAGCCCCGGCAAAGCTCGGCTCGTCGAGCAGGGCGTCGATCGCCTGATCCTGCGGCGTGTATCGCTGCTCGATGACCTGGCGGCGGACGGATTCGCGCGCCTCGGTGACGACGGTGTAGCGCTCGAGCAGGTCGAATGAAGGCGGGAGGCCCGTGCGCTGCTCGATTGTCGTGAGCAGCTCGTCGGCCTGCGGGTTGCGCTGGCGGAGCGAGGAGCGGGTCTGGGCGGCGTCCACGAGCGGGCGCATGTAGTCCTCGACGTACAGGGCGACGACCTGATCGCGGGAGCTGGTCTCCGCGGTCACACGGGGCGGCGCACCGAGCACAACGTGCCATTCCTCGGCGTGCTTGCGCTTGTAGTATCGGTTGGCGTCGTCGGTGTAGCCGCCGACCTTGTGCAGGTACATCCAGCCGAGTTCTTTGTAGAGGATGGTCTGCTTCGGGTTGGCGGGGATCGCCTGATCGCGGAGGATGTTGAGGCCCGTTGATACCCACTGCCATCGTTCCTGCGGCGTCTGGGTCTCGACCGAGACGTTGTACGCGAGGTTCCAGGCATGGAAGATCCACACGCGCGGGAACCGGGGCTGGAGCCGGGTGATGAGCTTAGCGAGCTCGATCGACTCGTAGAACAGGCCCTTGTCCTTGAGCTCGGTGGCGCGGTACCAGAGGAAGTTGACGAAGATGCCGCGGAACGCGCCCATCGCGATGCCGAGCGCGACCTCGGGTGGGTCGCCGTCGGCGGCGCGGTCGGCGTAGGTGAGCTTGTGCTCGCCGGCGGACGCGAGGATCGCGCCGGAGAGCGAGCCCGATCCGACGATCGAGAGCGCAAGCACCAGTACAGCGAGGAGCTTCACGGCTGGCTTGGTGGACATGCTGTGTGCCTCCGGACCTGCTTGAGGTCGTGCGCGATCAGGCGTTGCCCGAGTAGATCGCGAGCTCCTTGCGTTTCATGGCAAATACAGCAGCCGCGAGCGTCAGCGAGGTCAGGACCCCGAGGACGATGCTGCCGCGCCCGACGTCGGTCCACAAGATGAGGTACCCGTCCACGACGAGGTCGGTCGCATCGAGCCCGCCGTAGAGGCTGAACAGATCCGCGATCGCGTCGGTGAACCGCGCTGTGAACAGCTTGTAAAGGATGATGTTGCCCTGGCGGTCCTTGTACTGGAAGTACTCCTCGGCCGTGCCGAGGAAGCGGGAGCTCTCGCCCACGATGAAGATCGAGAAAGAAAGCAGCGATGCGACCGGGAAGCTGAGGAAGCTGCCCGCGCAGACGGCGACAGCGGCGAGGAACGCCAGCTTGGTCCACTGGACGAAGCCGCTGCGGAGGTGGTTGAGACGCCAGTCGCCCGCCGGATAGGAGACTTTCATGCCCTCGCCGGGCATGGACATCGTGGTCTGGGCGGGAGCGGAGACGAAGGAGTTGTTCCCGACGTTGATGTACTGGCCGTTGAGGAAGCCGACCATGAGGACGCCGTCCTCGCCGATCGCCGAGGGTGGCACGGTGAGGTGGTGCAGATAACCGAGCCCGACCGTTCGTTTCACGCTCTGGCCGCCGGTCGTGCTGCCGAACGCGATCTGGATGTTGTAGAACTTGTCGGGCGGGTTGCCGTCGGCGTCGATGCGGTAGGTCAGCGTGAGCGGCTTGCCCTGCTCGCGTGCATCGCCGAGACCCGAGAAACGGAAGAAGCGGTTGTCGCCCGGCGGGATCGCGCGGTAGGCGTTGATCTGATCCTGCAGGAGATCGTTCTCGAGCTTCCGCCGCAGCCGAGGGTTCGAGAAGTCGAAGGTGGGGTTGGTGAGCTGCTCGGCCTTCTCGCGCTCGTCGATCGCCTGCTGGAACTCGGGCGAGTCGAGGCTGATGTAGCTGGGCAGCTCGGCGTCTTTCGCAACGCGCGCGGTGAGCACGCGTGTTTCGAGCAGCAGGCGGTCCTCGCTGACGTCCATCGTCGGGTCGGCGGTGACGTAGGGCGTGATCTCGCCGATCGCCCGTGTGTTCTGCAGGTAGCTCGTGAAGAGGAAGACGCCCGTGGAGCACACGAGCGTGAGGACGGCAGCGAGGCCTGCGACACCGATCCACTTGCCGAGTATGTACTGCCAAGTCGGGACCGGCTTGGTCATCGTCTGCCAGATGATCTTGGCTCGCTGCTCGGACGCGACGGTCGAGACGCCGAAAGAGATCGTGAGCAGCGCGATGATCCAGAACGAGCCGCCCGAGCCCCAAGTGATGAAGGACTGCACGCGGTAACGGAGCGGCTGATCGCTGTCGAGCAGGCCCGGGAGCGCCGCCATGCCGAAGATCAGCAGAATGATGAAGACGATCGAGAGCCGCATACGGACCGCCTCGGCGAGGACGTTCCGCGCGATCGCGCAGACCGGGACGTGCGGCGAGAGCAGGGCGCGGAGGCCCTCTAGCAGTGCCACAAACGCTCCGGTGAGCGCCGCGATACCGCCGACGAGGTAGAGCCAGAGGTCGCCCGCGCCAAAGAAGTACGCGGCTCCCGCGATCAGTCCCGCGCTGAGCTTGAGCCCGATGAACGTGAGCCCGATCCCGAGCCAGATCCACGCCAGACTGATCGCGAGGACCGAGGCGGCCCCCACGAGAATCGTCAGGCGGAACGAGGCGGGGTCGAGGATGGTCTCGAGCGCTCGGCGGTTGGACTCGTTGATGGACTGATCGCCGAACCGCTCGGTGAGAAGCTGCAGCGGGTCCTGACCGACATCGCCCGCGACGAAATACGCGGCGAGAGCGCCGATCACGATCAGGGCGTAGGCGATCGACGCGGCGATCTTGAAGCCCTGCGTCTTCTGGACGCGGTCGAGTGCGGCGAACCGGTCGGTCCAGTTCATGACCCGCGGCGCTCCTCATCGTCATCGCCGCCCGCGGACTCATCGACGAGCGAGCCGATCACGTCGAGATCGACGTCGGCCGGGAGCGGCTTGGATTCGCTGCGGTCTGCCGGGGCTTGCGGCGCGGACTGGTCGTCCGCCGGGTTGCCGTCGCCTGTTGCCGTCGACTCACCCATGAGATCGGCGATGACGGCGTCGGAGGACGCGGCCTCCGCCTGGGCTTCGGCCGCAGCAGCCTGCTCTTCGGCTTCCTGGCCCTCGACGGCCATCGGTGCGAGCGGGGTCTCGTCGTCGCCCGCGACGAGATCGGAGATGAGCGCTTCGGCTCTCTCCTCGCTCGTCTGCTCGTCTGCCTTCAAGAAGGCGGCGGTATTGCCGCTGTGGACCGCACCCGCGGTCTCGGAGCGCTCGCGCTGGGCCTTCTCGACGATCGAGAGGAAGAGCTCTTCGAGTTTCTGACGCGGGTGCGAGACGCGGCCGATCGCGTGCTCACCGCCCGTGCGGCGGCGAATGACCTCGTCGATCTCCGCGATGGTCTCGTCGTCGAGGGCGTCGGTCTCGATGGTGGTCTTGCTCATCGACATGAGCAGCTCGTCGCAGGTGCCCTCACCGCGGATCTTGCCTCCGTAGAGGATGACCATGCGGTCCACGACGTCCTCGACGTCGGCGAGCAGGTGGCTCGAGAGCAGGATCGTCTTCCCGCGGCGGCCGAGCTCGAGGATGAGGTCCTTGACCTGCCGGGTGCCGATCGGGTCGAGACCCGTCGTGGGCTCGTCGAGGATGAGGAAGTCGGGATCGTTGATGAGCGCCTGGGCGATGCCGATGCGGCGCTGCATGCCCTTGGAGTAGTCGCGGACGGGCCGGTGCTGGACGTGGGTGAGACCGACCATCTCGAGCAGCTCGTCGATGCGCTGCTCGCGGATCTTGCCGTCGAGTTCGAAGAGCTTGCCGTAGTAATCGAGGGTCTCGCGGGCGTTGAGGAAGCCGTAGAGGTAGGACTCCTCGGGGAGATAGCCGATGCGCTTTTTGGTCTTGACATCCGAGGGCGGCTTGCCGAAGACGGCGACGCGTCCGCCGGAGGGCTTGAGCAGCCCGAGGATGATCTTGATCGTCGTGGACTTGCCCGAGCCGTTGGGTCCGAGCAGGCCGAACACCTCGCCCTGCCGGATCTCAAAGCTGACCTCATCGACGGCGCGGGCGCGCTCGCGGAGCCAGAAGTCCTTGAATGTCTTCGAGAGCCGCTGGCAGGCGCAGACCGGCTTGGCCGAGGAGGCCGCGCTGCCGGCGGCGGGCATGGTTGTAGGAGCGTCGGTCGCCATAGGTGCTCGCTGCGAGGCGGATCAGCCGCCCGGCGTGTTGGGATCGTCCTCTTCCTGGATGCCTTCTTCGGTGCGGAATCTCGCGTCGCGGCGGAGCTGCTCGCGTTCGATGGCGGAGGCCTCGGCCTCACGACGCTTCGCGCGGAGCTCGAGGGCGCGCGCGGCAAGCGGGTGCTCGTTGATCCGCAGTTCAGAATCACGACCGGTCGGGAGCATCATAATGGTGACGAAGTCCTTGTCGAGGAACGCGCCGTACGCCTCTGACCAGTCGCGTGAGATCATCAGACCCGGGTTCGCACGGAACTGCTCGAGCTTGGCGCGGAAGATCTCGCGGCGGGCGAACGCTTGTTCGACGGTCCGGTACCGGGCGTTCTCGGCGAGCTGGATGGTCTCGGTCACCTCGCCGCCGATGAGGTCGCCCTCGATGACTTCACCATCGAGCTGGGTGGCGCGGCCCTCGATCACGTCGTCGATGATGCCAAGCACGAGCCCCGCTCTGCCCGAGTCCCGGCTCTCGATCGCGATCTCGTACTCGTCGATGAGGCCGAGCAAGACTGGCCAGGCGTTGCCCGCGACCTCGTTGAGCTGCTGGGCTCTCTTGCTCTGCGCATCGGTCTGGATGCGGGCCGCCTCGGAGACGGATGACTGCACGGCACGGAATCGCTCGCGGAGGATCGCGGGCGGGATCTTCTGGGTCAGCGTGACACGCTCGACGTCGATGCCGAGCCCGGTGCGCTCGCCGTCGTCGGTCAGCGGGCCGAGCTGGTCGAACATCCGGCCCGCCTTTGTCAGGACACGCCGCTCGATACCGTCGCCATCAGAGGTCGGGCGGAGCAGCGATTCGATCGGTTCTTCCGCGATCGCGTGAACCACAGCGCGCTCCAGCACGCCCTCGACAAGCTTCTGCTCGTGATCCGGGTGCAGCGCGCCGATGTACTGCGACGGATCGGTTCTGCGGTAGTCCGCTGCCCACTGGGTGTGGGCAAGGTTGAGGTCCGCGGTGATCGTGGATCCGTTCACGAGCGGGTCGAGCTGCTGAGCACGCAGCACGGACTCGGGGTTCGTCACGTCCGCACCCGGGGCTGTATCACCCCAGAAGGCGCGGAGCACCTGCGTTGTTTCGGTGCCGGTCTCGACCTTGAGCAGCTCGCCGAACGGGTAGGGCCACGCGAACGTCACACCCGGCTCGATGGCGGCCGCGGAGGTGCGCGAGCCGAAGAGCAGCTTGACTCCCGCCTCGCCCTCCCGGACGGTCTTGACACCGCTGAAGACATAGATCACGCCGAGGATCGCCGCGACGAAAATGACAGCCGAATAGCTGAAGCGCAGCGCATCCGCGAGGGACTGGTTCGCCTGATCCATCATCTCCGACGTCGTCGTCGGGCGGCTGCCCGACGCGCGGAGCGTGACCGAGGCTTCGCGCGCCGAATCGGGCGCTGCCTGCTCGGGCGGCAGACCGTTCTGATCGAGGTCGTCGCTCACTCGTCACCTCCGGCCGTCGAGCCCGTCCGCGAGCCGGTGCCGGTCGCGAGATCGGGATCGAGAAGTCCGCGGCCCGGGAAGATGCCGTTGCCCGCGCCGTTCACCGCGCTCGGGCTGAAGAGCTCGAAGCCGAAGTCATCCTCGGACACCACGAGCGTGAAGCGCTCGGCCGCGGTCTTCTTCATCGCCTCGACCTTGGCGAGGAACTGAGCCAGCGCGGGCTCGGCGTTCTGCTCCGCATAGAACTCCGCGGCTTCCTGCTCGCCCCGGGCCCGGATCTCGTCGGCCCGACGCTCGGCGAACGCGCGGATCTTGGCGGCGTCCGCGCCCGCGCGGGCGAGGATCGCGCTGGCCTGCGCGTTGCCCTGCGTCTGGATCTCGTTGGCGATCCGGTCACGGCTCTCGCCCATGCGCTGGATGATTTTCTCGGTGGTCGAGGCCGGGACGACGAGCCGGTTGATGCCGACCGCGGCGACCTCGATGCCGTACTGATCGAGCGGGAGCCCCCCCTGCTCGTCGGTCGCCTCGCCGCGGAGGCGGCGGAGGATGTCCTGCTCGAGCGCGGGGAGCTGGCTCTGCCCGCGAACGGGCGTGAAGAGATCATCGAGCGAGTAGTTGCTGATCTCGGAGAGCGCACCGAACATGCGGGAGCGGACGGCTTCCTCGCCGGCCTCAAAGTGCATGTCGGCACGCGGGCCGCTCTTGGAGAACCGCTGGTAGAACACGAGCGGATCCTGGACGCGCCACACGGCGAACGCCTCGATGATGACCTCGGACCGATCCTCGGTCTGGACGCTGGTGCTTCGGGTCTGCACGAAGCGTCCCCGGGTGTCGTACTTCGTCACCGACTCGAACGGCGCGGGCAGCTTCCACTTGAAGCCCGGCTCGGTGATGACCGCGCCCTCGCCGGCTTCGCCGAAACGGGTCTTCACGGCGGCCTCGGTGAAGCGCACGTTAAAGCTGGTCGCGAACAGCAGCAGCGGGATGACCACCACCGCGAAGATGGCGATCCTGATCACAAGTCGGAGGGGGTTGTTCACGTGGTGTACTCCGGGCTCTTCGGTGCGGGCCTGCTGCCCGCGGGGTCTGCGTCTTCTCTGCGTGTGTTCGTGGGGTCTTGCGTCCGCGGCTACTGCGGCTCTCTCGAGTCGAAGAGCTGGACGTTGGTTTCCGGCGTTTCCAGATCCATCACGACGTTGAGGTTGCGGTGCTCGGCGCCGACGAGAAACACGCGGCTTGACGAGATGGATTCGCGAACGGCGTCGAGGTAAGTCTGCGACATGAACAGGCCCGGGGCCGCGCGGTACAGCTCGACCTGGCCGCTGTAGCGGGCCGCACGGCCGCGCTCACCCATATGACGCATCCACCGCTGTGCCGCCGCGAGGGCGATGGCGGCACCCGCGGAGCCGCCTGAGTTCTCGAGGATCTGCTCGATCTCGACCTCCATGCGGCTCAGCTCCGTCTGGTCCGCACCCTGTTCGCGAGCCACGCGAAGACGGTCGATGCGATCGACGATGTCCTGGGCGATATCGACGCTGCCAGCCTCGGTAGTCAGGATGGAATCACGAGTGGCGCGGGCAGATTCGAGGATCGCCTCGCGCGACTGGCGGGCCTGGATCACACGCTCGAAGCTCGGGACGACCTTCTTGGGCGGGTGGGCGATACCGGTGCCGATATGGATCACCTCGATGCCCGCGCCCAAGCCCTCGTAAATCTCGGTGAGCCGGACAGCGAGGTCATCGACGATGCTGTTCTTCGCGGCGAGCACCTCGTCGATGCTGCGGGAGCCGAGCATGAGCGTCAGCTCGCGCTGGCCGATCGCGCGGATGCGGTCCTCGCGATAGCCCGGTGCGGCGAAGCTGTCGAACGCCTCCACGTCGTTGATGACGTAGTGCATCGGGACCTGCACCGCGACGAGCGCGAGGTCTGCACCCTCGGTCTCGACGTCGGTCTCGTCGCCTCGCTGCGTGGGCTGAACGAAGTTGAAGATCTCGTTGAGCGTGTGGTCATTGGACCACAGGACCGCGAGGGCGCTGTCGCGCGGCGGGTTCGTGCCCAACTCGATCACGCGGATACCCGCGGTCGTCCGCGACCGGAACTCCTCGCCATCCTGCGTGACGACGACGTCCTCGGGGATGTAGAGGCGGCCGAACGGGTAGGGCAGCTTGAGGTGCAGGCCCGGCCCGACCTCGGCGGAGACGCGGCCGAAGTTGAGCACGAGGGCCCGCTGGTGGGGCTCGACCACAACAAGGGAGGTCATGCCCCAGATCGCCAGGGCGGCGACGCCGACCAGCGCGAGCCACCATTTGCGGACGAGGTCGTAGAACCAGCTCCCGCTGACGTTGACGCCGAACTGGTAGTTCAGGGCCTCACCGACGTTCGCGACGATGCGGTCGGGGGCGGCGAGCAGGCCCAGCAGGCGGCTGTCGAAAGCCGGGCGGGCTTCCTCGCCCGCGGTGCGCGGGCGGTAGAGGTCGAGGACGATGTTCGCGGCAGTCTCGATGCCGAGCCCGATGAGCAGGATCGCCACGACCGCGGGCGCGAGGCGGATCAGGACGTCCTGCTGGAAGAGAAGATCGATGAGGTGGGCGACGCCGATGGTGCCGGCGGCCAGCATCGTGACCACGGCGTAGGTGCCGCCGCCGCGGAGGGCTGCCCAGACCTTCTGGAACGCCATGCCGGCGACGAAGCGGGCAAAGAGGAAGCAGACGAACGCGACAGAGCAGCCCGCGGCGATCGACCAGCCCCGCATCGATTCGGTTTCAAAGAGCCCGACCTCGGTGAGGTCCTTGGCCTGCGAGAACCGGACCAGACCCGTCAGGATCAGCGACACGGCAAGGCAGAAGCTGACGATCGGCAGCGCGAACTTCTGGACGCTCGCGAGGCGGCGGGCGGCGACGTTGAGCTCGTCGGCTCCCGACTCAAAGGCGCTGGCGACGGCGTCGGAAGCCATCCGCTCGACCTCGATCGCTTCCTGCCGCTCGCGACGCTTCATGTCGAACAGCACGATGAGGGTCGTCCAGGCGATCATGCCCAGGGCGCTGAGGGCTGACGCGGAGACCGCGGCGTGGCCCGCGCCGGCTGTCGAGTTCTGGAGCGAGGCGGAGGCCTCGTCGGCGTAGACCCCGAGCAGGAGCAGGCCGATCGTCATCACGAACTGCAACGCCAGCCCGATGAGGCTGACCGTCACGGCTCGGCGGTAGTGGAAGACTTCGCCCTTCATGGAAACCCTTCTCGCTTCGCGCCCTCAAGGCCGATCGGTGCTGGCGATCGGCGTTGGTTGGTGGACATCCCCGAGCCGCCAGACGGGCCGTGGTCTCAGCTGATCTGGAACCCTCGGGAACCCCGATTGTTGCACCCCAAGGCCGTCCCGGCGACCACCATGCCCAGCCTTCGTGTGCCGCTCGTGACCCGCCTGTATCCGGGTTCGGTCGGCTCGGGGTCTGATGCGTCGCACCCGGACGTACGCAGCGGTGCAGGAAATGTTCGCGCCTCCCGAACGACTTTCCGTGTTCCGACGAATGAGGTACCGCGGATCACCGGGTGGGGTGCCGTAGTATTCCGACCCCGTTTGTGACTTTCGCACGATTCCGGCCCTCGATGAGCCGGGCCCTGATCTCTCGCGGAGAAGTCGATGATCGCGACGCTGACGATCGCCCGGAACACGCTGATCGAGAGCCTGCGGCAGCCGATCGTGCTGGTCGTGATCGCGATTTCGGGGCTTCTGCAGTACCTCAACACCGCGATCAGCGCGTACTCGATGGGCTATAACCGCGTGCCGGGCGAGGTCACTGGGGACGACAAGCTCCTGTTTGACCTCGGCTTAGCCACGGTCTTCCTGTGCGGCATGCTGCTAGCGGCGTTTGTCTCGACCGCGACCATCAGCCGTGAGATCGAGAACAAGACGGTCCTGACGGTGGTCTCAAAGCCCATCAGCCGGGCCGCGGTCGTCGTTGGCAAATTCCTAGGTGTCGGCGGAGCGATGGTGATCTCGGTCGCGGTCATGATCTGCTACCTGCTCTTCGCGATGCGGCACGGCGTCATGTCCACCGCGTCGGACAAGGTCGACTACGTCGTCATCACCTTCTCGTTCGGCCCGTTCATCGCGTCGCTGCTGCTCGCGGGGTTCGCGAACTTTTTCTACGGCTGGTCCTTCCCGCAAACCTCGCTCACGGCATTGGTTCCGTTGACGCTGCTCGGCTATGCGATGACGCTGTTCATCAGTCCTAACTGGCAGTTCCAGTCGCTCGGCGAGCACCTCAAGCCCCAGATCCTGATCACGTCGGCGGCGTTGTGCCTCGCGGTGCTTGTGATGTCCGCGGTCGCGGTCGCCGCCTCGACGAGGCTCGGGCAGGTGATGACGATCGTGGTCTGCGCGGGCGCCTTCACGCTCGGGCTCCTCAGCAACCACCTCTTTGCCCGCAGCGCGTTCACCGGTCAGTCGTACGGCTTTGTGCGCTCGATCGAGCCCGAAGCGGAGCGGTACCGGGGCTTCGACGAGGTCGGCGATCGATACATCATGACGCTCGACGGCGAGCCCGACTTCGAGCTCTTGCCCGGTCTGCCGTTCCGGTTTGGCCCCTCGCCTGAGGGTGCCGGCATGATCACGCCCGCGTTCGCGCCGCCCGCGGAGGATCTCGACTTCTCGCGCGATCTGTATGCCAATGACGTCCCCCCGGCGCTGGTGATCACCAACGTGGACGGGCTCAAGGTCACCATCAAGCAGATCGGCGCCCAGCCGGTGGACCTGCGGAGGCTCCCCGAGCGGGGTGATTGGTGCTTCATCGATCACCCGCGGATCTCGTGGCCCGCGCGACTTGCTTGGTCGGCGATCCCGAATATGCAGGCGTTCTGGCTTGTGGACGCGGTCACGCAGGCCAGTGAGATCCCGATGAGCCACCTGGGGCTCGTGGCGGCCTACGCGGTGCTGCAGATTCTCGGACTGCTGTCGATCGCGGTGCTGCTGTTCGAGGGCCGCGACGTCGGCTGATGAGCCGGCCCGATTCCGGCCCGATCCCCAAGCCGAAGCCTGACCCGAAGCTCGACCCAAAGACAGCTCGGTCAGTCGTCCTCGTCCGCGGACATGTCGCCCAGATTGCGGAAGCAGGCCTCGTACGCCAGCAGGCACTTGGCGGTGACGTCCGAGCCCGCGCCCTCGGGCAGGGGTGAACGGAAGGTGAACAGCATGTCGTCCGACCGGTAGTGCTCGAAGGCGAGCGAGCCGCCGTCGTAGCCCTGATCGATGAGCTCTTCTTCGAGCAGCTCGTCGAGGCTGTCGCCCGAGTGCATCAGGTCGGCCTCGATTGATTCGGACTGCCAGCGGTCCTTCATGACCAGCTCGACGTAGCGGGCACCGTCGTGCTGGACGAGGCGGTAGGAGGCTTCCTCGGCGGATCCGGAGGCGGTGCACTCGAGCGTGCCTCCGACGATGCCGACCGAGCCGAACACCTCGGCTGCTTCCGCGGCGCTGCGGACGGAATCGAGGATGCTCTCCCAGCTCTCTGCCATGGTGTTCCTTTCGTGCGGCCGCGGCGTGGTTGCGGGCGGCTTGCGGACACTACCCAGCTCACCGTCGCTCGGCCAGCGACGCCTCGAAACCGGCGACACGGGCTCGGAGCATGGCTATCATCCCGGCCCGCGGAGGGAAGCACGCTTCCTCGTCCGCGGCGAGGTGCCCAGGTGGCGGAATTGGCAGACGCGCTACCTTGAGGTGGTAGTCCGGGCAACCGGGTGGAGGTTCGAGTCCTCTCCTGGGCACTTTCTTTCTTCTGCTGCATTCATCGCTCGAGTGAAGCGTCCTGCCCCGATCGGGTGGAGGATCGCTAGGACCGGTGCGTCCCGCCGTTCCCCCGGCGTGTCGATGCCGCGCGGTGAATGAGCCGTGTCCGCCGCTCAAGCGGCCCGCCTGCGCTCCCGATAGCCCGATCGGGGCGACGGACCGCCCCGGGCGGGACCATGCGAAGATGATCCGATTGCTGATCGTTGACGATTCGAGCTTTATCCGGCGGCAGCTCGCCCGGATGGTGCAGTCGGAGCGCGATATCACCGTCGTGGGCCACGGCGCGAACGGCGACGAGGCGCTCAAGCTCATCGACTCGATGAAGCCCGACGTCGTTACGCTCGATGTCGAGATGCCCGGGACGGACGGGATGACGGCGCTCAAGCAGCTCCGCCGCCGACCGACGAAGCCCGCGATCCTGATGTGCTCGACGCTGACCGTGTCCGGCAGCCGCACGGCTGTCGAGGCGCTCTCGCTGGGCGCGGCCGACGTGATCGCGAAGGACACCGCGGGCGACTCGACAGGTGCGTTCAAGGCGGATCTTCTCGCGAAGATCCGGGCGCTGGGTACCAAGAGGACGCCCGCGGGCCGTTCGACGACGCGGATGCCGCCGAGCCGTCTGCCGCAGCCTCCTCGGAACCTGAAGCTGATCGCGATCGGGTCCTCGACGGGCGGGCCGCCGGTGCTTGAGCAGATCATCCGCTCGCTGCCGGAACGCCCGGGCGTGGCGGTCGCGATTGCGCAGCACATGCCGGCGATGTTCACGAAATCACTCGCTGAGCGGCTGAACGAGCAATGCCGTGTGTCGGTGAAGATGGCTGTGCACGGCGAGGCGGTAACGCCCGGGCACGTGTACATCTGCGAGGGCGGGACGAACACGCGGATCGACGGGCGTGCGAACTCTGCTCGGTTCGCCCCGGGCCGGCCGAGCGACGCCGGGACGTACTTCCCGAGCGTGGACGCCCTGCTGCGTTCGAGCGCCGAGTCGATGGGGACGTCGGTTCTTGGCATCGTGCTGACGGGCATGGGCGAGGACGGCAAGCTCGGTGCGCAGGCGCTCCAGGGTGCCGGCGCGAAGGTGGTGGCTCAGGACGCACGGTCGTGCGTTGTCTATGGGATGCCGCGGGCGGTGGTCGAGGCGGGGTTCGCCGATGCGGTGATGGACCCGAATTCGGTGACCCAGCTTGTGTCTTCGCTCGCCGCCGCCGGTTCCGGGGGCGTTCCGGTCCGTCGCTCCGCCTGAGCGTCTCGGACCTCTCGGTTCTGTATCCCGCATCAAGATCGGGACTTGTGATGCCGATGCGAGGGCGGCGAGGGTGCTGCCCGCGTGCTGATGGAGAATCCCCGATGGAACAAACCACGACAGACGTTGCGAACGAGGCCATCAACCCCGGCAGCGCCGCCGAGGATCAGCTCCAGCTTGTGACCTTCGAGGTCAACGGCGAGGAGTTCGCGGTGGACATCCTCGCGGTGCAGGAGATCAACCGGATGCTCGATCTGACGCGGGTGCCCCAGAGCCCGCCGGAGATCGAGGGCGTGATCAACCTGCGCGGCCGGATCATCCCGGTGATGGACCTGCGGACGCGGTTCAACATGCCGCCGGCGGAGCGTGACGACAACAACCGGATCGTGGTTGTCGAGATCCGCGGGCGTGTGATCGGGTTCGTCGTGGACAAGGTCCACGAGGTGCTGCGGATCAGCTCATCGATTGTGGACACGGCTCCGGACATGGTGACCTCGGTCGATACCGACTTCATCGACGGCGTCGGCAAGCTCGAGGACCGGCTGCTCATCCTTCTGAACCTGGGCCGGATGATCTCGGCCGAGGACCTCGAGGCGATCTCGGCGGCGGCCGCCTGACCGATGCTGGCGCAGCAGAACAACGAACCGGTGGTGCCGCGATGAGTTCACTATCTATGAGCGACGCGCAGTTCAAGAAGCTGCGCGACATCATCTATGACCGCTCGGGGATCACGTTCCCCGATGCGAAGAAGTACGTGCTGGAGTCGCGCCTGAGCCAGCGGCTGCGCGAGCTCGAGATCGATGACTTCGATCAGTACGCGATGCTCCTGGATGTCGGTCCGTATCAGAAGGACGAGTTCCAGGCGATGTTCAACCGGATCACGATCAACGAGACGAGCTTCTTCCGGAATGAGCCGCAGCTCGACGTCTTCGAGAACCGGATCCTGCCGGAGCTGCTCGAGGCCCGCGCGAGCTCGAAGCGGCTGCGCATCTGGTCGGCGGCGTGCTCCTCGGGCGAGGAGCCGCACACGCTGGCGATTCAGGTCCACCGCACGCTTGGCTCGCTTCTCCGGGACTGGACGGTCGAGATTCTCGGCACGGACATCTCCGAGAAGATGCTCGAGGTCGCGAACTCGGGTGTCTACACCGACTACGCGGTGCGCTCGACGTCCTCGATGATCAAGAGCCGCTACTTCAAGCAGACCGACGCGGGGTGGGAACTCAACCAGGAGATCCGCGACATGGTGCGGTTTGAGGTGCACAACCTCCGTGACCGGATGGCGGCGAAGCGCCACGGGACGTGGGACGTGATCTTCTGCCGCAACGTGATGATCTACTTCGACAACGACATGAAGAAGCAGGTCGTGGACACGTTCGCCGACCAGCTGGGCAACGACGGGGTGCTGTTCATCGGGCACTCCGAGTCGATCCGCGAGCTGACAGATCGTTTCGAGCCCGCGGAGATCCCGCAGGGCTTCTGCTACCGCCCGCTGAAGAACGCCGCGTCACCGGGCCTTACCGCGAAGGCCGCGTAAGCCGCCGAGGAGCCTTTGCGTGTCTATAGCCGACTTCGATCCCGAGATCCTGCAGGACTTCCTGACCGAGTCGGGCGAGCTCTTGGAACAGCTCGAGGGCGATCTGATCGAGCTCGAGCAGAGCCCCGATGACGGCCCGCTCGTGAACCAGGTGTTCCGCGCGCTGCACACGATCAAGGGAAGCGCGTCGTTCCTGCAGCTGACCAATCTCGTCGAGATCGCGCACGCGGCCGAGACCGCGCTCAACGAGGTCCGCGGCGGCAACGCGCGGATCGACGAGGACCTGATGTCGCAGCTGCTCCGCGCAGTCGATGTCCTCAAGGTCCAGTTCGAGCAGCTCTCATCGGGCCAGACCGAGCTCGAGAAGGCCGACCAGGCGCTCGTGGATCAGCTTGTCGCGGTCGGGAGCGCCGATGCCAACACGGGCGGCGCTGGCGATAGCGCGGCGGGCCCTTCGGAACTCGCCGAGGGCGAGCGTCCACTCCAGCTCGGCGACGGCAAGGCGGACCTGCTCGAGATGTTCGTCGAGGATCTCGACCAGCAGCTCACCAAGCTCTCCGAGACGATCTCGGATCTCGCCGACGACGAGCGCCGGCCCGCCGCGGTCGAGGGTGTCGCCCAGCTCGGCGAGGACCTGAACGCCACGATCGATTTCTTCGAGTGCGAGGCGATGCTTGATCTCGCGCAGACGGCGACCGGCGCCGCGCTGGCGGCTTCGAGCGCCTCCGAGGATGCGCTCGAGCAGCTGCTCCCGCGCCTCCGCGCGATCAACAGCCTGCTCACGCAGCAGACAAAGGGCCTGAGGCGGGGCGTTCTGATCGAGCCGCCGACGCGCACGCTCGTTGAGCGCACCGCGGCGATCGGCGCCGGCACGATCGAGGACGACTGGCTGCTCAACGCGGGCGCGATGGAGCAGGAGGTCCTGCTCAAGGACGGCGTGATCACGGACGCCGGTGATACCGAGGCACCGGGGACACCTGTTGACGATTCGTTCGATGCCGCCGATGACGCGCCGGCGATCGAAGCCGAGCCGCCGGCGGCAGCACCCGTTGAAGACGCGACGCCTGACGCTCCCGCCGCGCCGCCGCAGCAGGCGGACAGCTCCAAGCAGGACAAGGCGGCATCGAACGCGCCGGAGCAGACGATCCGCGTCGAGGTCGGGCGGCTCGAGAAGCTGATGAACCTCGTCGGCGAGCTCGTGCTGCAGAAGAACCGCATCACCGCGCTCAGCGACGATGTCCGCCGGGTTGAGGCGATCGACGGGGATCTCTCGGAGAACATTGAGCTCGCGAGTAGCACGCTCGACCGCGTGACGGGCGAGATCCAGGTCGCCGTGATGCGCACGCGGATGCAGCCGCTCGACAAGCTCTTCGGCAAGTACCCGCGCTTGATCCGCGACCTCGCGAAGAAGACGGGCAAGAAGATCAACCTGAAGATCGAGGGCGGCGAGACCGAGGTGGATAAGTCCGTCCTCGAGGAGCTGGGCGATCCGCTCGTTCACCTCATGCGGAACAGCTCGGACCACGGTCTGGAACCGCCGGAGGAGCGCGTCGCGTCGGGCAAGGACGAGACCGGCACGATCACGCTCCGCGCGAGCCACGAGGGCAACCACGTCCGGATCTTGGTCATCGACGACGGCCGCGGGCTGAACCGCGAGAGGATCGCTGCGAAGGCGATCGAGAACGGGCTCGTGAACGAGGCCGACGTCACAAACCTGCCCGACGAGGAAGTCCACAAGTTCATCTTCCTGCCCGGCTTCTCGACGGCCGGCGAGGTCTCGGACCTTTCGGGCCGCGGCGTCGGGATGGACGTCGTCCGCACGAACATCGAGAACCTCAAGGGCACGATCACGGTCTCGAGCGAGGAGCTCAAGGGGACGGTGTTCGAGATCAACATCCCGCTGACGATCGCGATCATGCCCGCGATGATGGTCCGGATCGGCGACGAGAAGTTCGCGATCCCGCTTGGCTCGATCCTCGAGATCGTCCGCCCGGAGCCCAGGCAGCTCTCGACGATCGTGGAGGGCAGCGTGATCCGCCTGCGCGACCGCGTGATGCCGATCGTGAAGGGCGCGGACGTGATGAACGTCCAGCAGGGCACCGACGAAGAGGCCCGGATCGCGGTGGTGCTCCACGGCAACGAGAAGCACGTCGCGCTGATGGTCACCGAGGTGCTGGGCCAGCAGGAGATCGTCATCAAGCCGCTCGACGGAGTCGAGCACAGCGGCCCGGTGAGCGGCGCGACTGTCCGGAACGACGGCGGCGTGAGCCTGATTGTGGACGTTTCGGAGTTGATCCGCCGCAGCGAATGACCGATACCCCAGAGCAAGCTGTACCGACGCGACACCCAACGACGCCCGACCCCGCGGGAGATATCCATGGACGCAAGCCTGATCACACCATTTGTCACGAGCATCCAGAACGTCTTCTCGACGATGCTCCAGCTCGACGTGAAGGTCGAGGAGCCCGGGCTCAAGAAGGGCCCCAACCCGACCCACGACGTCTCGGGCATTATCGGAATGTCGGGTGAGGTCGTGGGCTCGGTCGTGCTGAGCTTCCCGGAGGACGCGGCGACCTCGATCGTCTCGCTGTTCTGCGGCGAGAAGCTCGAGGCGACGTCGCCCGACTTTGCCGACGCGATCGGCGAGCTGGTCAACATGGTGTCGGGGGGCGCGAAGGCGATGTTCCCGTCGAACAAGGTGGTCAGCATCTCGACGCCCAGCGTTGTTGTCGGCGCGGGCCACACCGTCGCGCGTCAGAGCGATATCCCGTGTGTCGTGATCCCGTGCTCGACGGATTGCGGAACCTTCGTGATCGAGGTGGGCCTCCGCGAGCAGCCCACCGGTGAGCCAGCCGCCGCCGGCGCGGCGCAGGCCAAGGCGTAAAGGGGGCACACACCATGAAGGTCATGCTCATCGACGATTCGAAGACGATGCGGAACATCCAGAAGTCCGTCCTCAAGCAGCTCGGCTACACCGAGATCGAGGAGGCGCAGGACGGCCAGGACGCGATGTCCAAGGTCGGCGCGTTCAAGCCGGACTTCATCCTCGTGGACTGGAACATGCCGGTCATGGACGGGCTGACGTTCGTCAAGAAATTCCGCCAAACCGACAAGACCACCCCGCTCATCATGGTGACGACCGAGGCCGAGAAGAGCCGCGTCATCGAGGCGATCAAGGCGGGCGTGAACAACTACGTCGTCAAGCCGTTCACGCCCGATCTCCTGAGCCAGCGGATCAACGAGACGCTGACGAAGGCCGGCGTGCCGACCGGCTGATCGCGTGAGCGATCGCCCGGGACGCCGAGCAGGGAGGCTCCGTGTCGAACGCGCTCGAGAAGTATCTCCGTCTGAAGCTGGACCCCGACAAGGTCGAGGCGACGCTGCGCATCGACCCGGGGTTCGAGGTTGACGATGTCACGCCCGAGTCGCTCCGGGCGTTCCTCGACTCGAAGGCGATCTCGCAGCAGGCGATCGACTCGGACGCGATCGCCGAACTCGCGAAGAGCGCCTGCGAGAACGCCGATTCCGAGGAATTCCAAGAGGCCGTCGTCGCGAGGGGCACCCCGGTCGAGCACGGCCTCGACGGGCGGTTCGATTTCGCGCCGCACGTCGAGCTGCTCCGTGACCAAATCGAGCGGCGCGCCAAGGCGGCGAAGAACCGGCGGTTCAAGGATCAGGAAGAAGCCGTGACCGCGGGCGACAATGGCAACGGCGTTGTCGATGATGAGTACGCAATAAATTTCTACGACGACTCGTCGTTCATTGTTGTCCGGAAGGGCGAGCCGATCGGTCGGATCGAGCCACCCACGCCGGGCGTTGACGGTGTAGACGTTTCCGGCAACGCGATCGCCGCGCGGCAGGGGCAGAGCGCCGATATCAAGATCGGTGCGGGCACGACCGAAACCTCGTCGGGCGTGATCTCCGCGGTCGCGGGCAAGCTCAGCTACGACGCGGGTGAGATCCGCGTCGATGACACACTCGATATCCAGGGCTCCGTTGACTTCTCGACCGGCAACATCAAGTTCCCGGGTGACGTGATCATCCACAAGGGCGTGCGTGACAAGTTCGAGGTCAACGCACAGGGCAACGTGCGGATCGATGATCTCGTCGAAGCGGCGACCATCCGGACTGCCTCCGACCTCACGCTCCGCGGCGGCATGGCGGGCCGCGGGTCGGGCGAGATCGATGTGCAACGCGTCGCGGCCGCCCGGTATCTCGACGGGGTTGTCGGGCGTGTCGGCGGCGATCTCTGCGTCGAGCGGGAGATCAGCAACTGCAATCTCCTGATCGCCAAACGTATCGAGTCGCCGAACTGCACCATCCGGGGCGGCGAGGTCCGTGTGGGGCGGCGGATCGAGGTCGCGCAGATCGGCGGCGAAGGCGAGATCGAGACGGGGGTCGTCCTCGGCGTCATCCCGGAGCTCGAAGATCTGTGCGAGCCGCTCTCCAAGATCGTAAACCTTGTGGTCACGAGACACTCGGAAGCGCAGATCGAACTCGACGAACTCAAGCAAGCCGACAGTAAATCGGCTGCGATCTCCGAGAAGCTCACCGAGGTGACCTTCGATATCTCGAGCACCGAGACCCACGCGAGCGAGATCCGCTCGCGGCTGCAGACCATCACCGGCTCCAACTCCACGCAGCACCTCGCCACGCTCGTCGCACGCCGCGCGATCTACCCGGGCGTGACGATCTGGATGAGCGGCTGGAAGATCACGCTCAACGACACGCTCAAGGGCCCCGTCGTGATCGATCTCTCGCCCGAGGGCGAGGTGCAGTACACGCCCCTCGGCTCCGACGGCCCGAGCAAGCCGCTCGCCGGTGTGGCGATGATCGTCTCCGACGACCGCGTGCCGAGACTGACAGCCATCGACGAGAAGCTCGCCGCGGTTGCGTAGGCCCTGAACTTCGCCGCTACGCTTCGCCATGGCGGAATCAGGTTCACTCCAATACCGGCTCGGCGCGTTCGCCATCGCGCTGGCTTCGGTGGCGCCGCTCGCCGTCGGCTCGGCCCTCGCCCCGGACGGCCGCGGCCACGGCACCCATCAGCAGCTCGGCCTGCCGGCGTGCCAGTGGGCGGCCAACCTCAACACCCCGTGCCCGACCTGCGGGATGACGACCGCGTTCAGCACCGCCGGCACCGGGAACGTGCTCGACGCGTTCGCCGTCCAGCCGATGGGGGCGCTGCTCGCGATTCTCCTGGCGGCGACGTTCTGGGGTTGTTTGCATGCCGCCGTCACGGGCGCCCGGGCGGGGGGCATGTTCAACGGGCTGCTCTCGACCCGCGGCCTCTGGATCGCGGGCGGGCTGACAGCGGCCGCCTGGCTCTACAAGATCGCGACCTGGACGGGCTGACGCCGGGAGGTTGCTCGGCCGAAACCCGCCGAAACCCGCCGGACGGCTCCGACGTACAGTGTTGTCCCGATGAGCACCCGAACCGTTCGATCTCGGCCTCTCGCCGCCGCAGTCGCCGCCGCCCTCGCTGTGACCACCGCGTTCTCGCTGGGCGGCTGCGCGCTCTTCGGCTTCATCGCGTATACCGCGGAGAATGCCCGGCGGACCGGCTCCACGACCTACCCCGCGGACTACGACGGCCTGACCGACAAGACCTACGCCGTGGTGGTCGAGGCGGACCGGGTGATCCAAGCCGAGCATCCCTCTTTGGTGCCTCGGCTCATCGACCGCGTCAACACGATGATCCACGACAACGCCGGGGCGTCGCAGTACATCCCGAGCGACCGGATCGTGAGGTTCATCTACGACAACCCGACATGGCAGGCCCTCTCGCGGGGCGAACTCGCCGAGCGGCTGGGCGTCGAGCGGCTCATCGTTGTTGAGGTCCTCGAGTACCGCCATCACTCCGAGGGCAACCCGTACATCTGGGAGGGTGTGGCGTCGGCGATCACGTCCGTGTTCGAGTCCGACTCGGGCATCCCCGATGACCCGAGCTTCCAGCGCTCGTTCATCGTGAGCTTCCCGGACAACACCGAGGTCCTGCGCGAGTCGATTCCCGAGGCCGCCGTGCGGACCGAGCTGACCAACCGCGTCGCCCGGCGGGCGGCGTGGCTGTTCTACGAGCACGACGAGCCGAACTCGATCACCTACTGAACGGAGCACACGCCGTGCAACGAACCCGTCTTGCCATCACAACCACGCTGCTGATCGCATCGCTCGCGGCTCTCGGCGGCTGCAATATCGTCGGCGCCGCCACCCTCGCGCTCTACGGGCAGGGTGAGGTCAAGGCGGCGTACACGCTCGATCCTTCAAAGCGGACCGTCATCCTGATCGACGACCCAGCCAACAAGATCTCCCGCACTGCTACCCGCGTCGCGATCGGCGAGACCGCTCAGAACCTGCTGCTCGAGAAGAACATCATCCGCGATGGGCTGATGATCGACACCACCGCGGCGACCGTGCTCGCCGCCCGCGACAGCTACGAGAACCCGCTGAGCGTGGTCGAGATCGGGCAGTCGATCGACGCCGAGATCGTGATCTATGTCGTGGTCGCTGGTTTCAGCCCGATCACGACCGGCTTCGACACCGAGGCCCGCCCGACCGCCGATCTGACGCTCACGATCGTCGATGTCGCCGAGCAGCGTGCGGTCTGGCCCGCAACGCCCGGCGGCGAGCCGTTCACGGTGCAATCACCGATCAGCGCGAACCTCGACCAGTCGAGCCGTACGAACAGGCTCAACGCCGAGACGGCGCTCGCTCGCCGCGTCGGCCTCGCGCTTGCCCAGATGTTCTACGACGTCGAGGTCGCGCTCAGCGCCCGCCGCTAGATGACGCACGCCACTCACGTGATCTACCCGCCGGTCCCGACCGCTCCACGAGCGGCGGACGAGACCGACTGTCTGCACGCCTTCGATGCGGCGAAGCCGGGTGATCACGTTGTTGTGCTCGGGCCGCAGCCCGCGGCGGCGTGGGCGAAGTCGCTCGGCCTCATGCCAACACACCTCGTGACCTCCCCCACTCCGGCGCACGCCCGTCGCGCGATTGCGCGGCTTCGCCGCTCCCATGGTGGCTCGTGGCAGGTCTGGGGTGAAGCGGCCGCGACGCTCACGGGGATGCCGCCCGCCGAGCCGACGGCCGAATCGCGATCGATCGAGGTACCGCTGCCCAACCTGGGTCTCGAAGAACGCGAGATCGCCATCGCGCCGCTCACGGGTAAGCCCAACTCGATCGACTCGCAGCGGCTCATGTTTCTCGGCGGCGTGCTCGAACTCATGCACCGCCGCGCGGCCCTCGTCCTGCCCGAGGGCGCGGCGCGGCTCGACGAGACGCGCGGCTTTGAGAAGTTCGCGAGCCTTGCCTCGCGCGTGCTGATCCACCGGCTGCCGCTCTCAGTCGCGGCGCGCGTGATCGACTACGCGGTGTTCGATGCCGACGCGCCGCCGCCGCCGCGGCTGCGGAAAGCTGTCGAGGACGCCGGCGCGAAGGTGGTCGAGGTCGAGCGCGGAGAGCTCGCGCGGCCGGGCCTCGTCGATGCGGGCCGGGCGCTCGGGCCCGTCGAGGCGGCGATCGCCGAGGCGTCGGCCGACGCCCAATGATCCGGCATGCCTGATCCCGACCGACACGACGCGACCCGACTCTGCTTCGTCTGCCTCGGCAACATCTGCCGCTCGCCGCTCGCCGAGGGCATCTTCATCCACCTCGCGACCCAGCGTGGCGTCATCGACCGCTTCAGGATCGATTCGTGCGGCACGGGCGACTGGCACATCGGCGAACGACCCGACCCGCGGGCCCTCGCGGTCGCGACAAAGAACGGCGTGGAGCTGCCGAGCCGCGGCCGACAGATCGACGCGAGCCTCGACTCGTCGCACGACCTCTTGCTTGCGATGGACCGGTCCAACCGAGACAACATCATCCGCGCGGGTGTCCCCGAGGACCGCATCCGCATGATGCTGAGCTTCCACCCGGACCTCGCGGACGACGCCGAGGTCCCCGACCCCTACTTCGGCGGCGACGAGGGCTTCGATGATGTCTTCGAGATGCTGACGAGGGCATGCGAGGGGTTGCTTACGCACTACGGGGATTGATCCGCCTAGCGACCCGTTAGACTTCGCCGAGCCCGAATGCGTTGCCGTCGGGATCCGTCGCGATGCAGTACCGCTGCCCGCCGGCCGAGCGGACGCCGCCGATAATGCTCCCTCCGCCCGCCTCCAAGTCCGACACGGCTTGGTCGAGATCATCTACCGCGAAGTACACGATCCATCCCGTGGGCACGTCTTGGTTCGACCCCCGTCGAAAGCAAACGCCTGCCTTCGGCTCGCCGCCGGTAACCATGTTGAAGTCGGCGTATCCGCCCATGTTCACGGGTTCGGGCGACCACCCCACGACCTTCGCGTAGAAGTCCCGCGACCGTTTCGCGTCGGGAACGGTCAGATCGTGCCAGAACGCATGTCCGGTCCCGCTCGCGTCATCCGGGTTGCTCATAAACCGAGCTTACCCGCCCGTCTGCTGCGCGCGGTACTCCTTCGTGAGCATCCCCGCGAAGCCCCAGTTCTGCTCGTCGATCTCGTCGATCACAATGTGCGTCTGCTCGGGCTTCTTCCCGAGCACGTCCACGAGCGTCCGCGTGAACCGCTCGACGATCTCCCGCTTCTGATCCACGGTGATCGCGGGCGTGACCTTGAGGTTGATGTACGGCATTGAAGGCTCCTTGCTCCGGTGTCTGGAGCAAGGACGCTGCCGGGCCGGCCGGGGTTCGCGCTTAGAGCTCCAGCATCAACCGCGCCGGGTCCTCGATCGCGTTCTTGATGTGCACCAGGAACTGCACCGCGCCCGCGCCGTCCACGACGCGGTGGTCGTAGCTCAGCGCGAGGTACATCATAGGGCGGAGCTTGATCTCGCCCGAGCCCTCGGGGTACTCCATCGCCCGCTTCTTGATGCCGTGCATGCCCAGGATGCCCGACTGCGGCGGGTTGAGGATGGGCGTGGACATCAGGCTGCCGAAGATGCCGCCATTCGTGATCGTGAACGTGCCGCCCTGCATCTCGTCGAGGCCGAGCTTGCCGTCCTTCGCGCGGACCGCGAAGTCCTTGATCGTGCTCTCGATGCCCGCGAACGACATCGTCTCGGCGTTGCGCAGCACCGGCACCACGAGGCCCTTCGGGCTCGAGACCGCGATCGCGACGTCGCAGTAATCGTGGTGCTGCTGCGCGGGCTTGCCGTCGTCGCCCTCGACGATGAAGCTGTTGACCGCGGGGTAGGTCTTCAGCGCCGAGCAGCACGCCTTGACAAAGAAGCTCATGAAACCCAGCCCGATGCCGTGCTTCTCGCCGAAGGCTTCCTTGTGCTTCTTGCGGAGCTCCATGACGGGGCCCATATCGACCTCGTTGAAGGTCGTGAGCATCGCCGCGGTCTGCTGCGCCTCGACGAGCCGCGACGCGATCCGCTGCCGCATGGGCGACATCTTCTCGACGCGGATGTCGCGCGAGCCGCCGAGGGTCGGCGACGCCGCGGGCGTCCCGGCCGAGCGAGCGGACGGGGTGCCGTTTTTGGTCTGCATCGCCGCGAGCACGTCCTGCTCGCGGATGCGGCCGCCCGCGCCGGTGCCGGTGACGCCCGAGAGATCGACGTTGTTCTCGGCCGCGAGCTTCTTGGCAAGCGGGGTGAGGTTCTGATCACCGCTGCCGCCGCTCGATGCGACTGGCTTCGACGCCGCGCCGTTTGATGCCGTGGGGGGCTTCGACTCGGCCTTCGGCTTCTCGGCGACCGCGGTCGCGGCCTGGGATTTGGACGAGTCGTCGCCGCCTTCTGACTTGCTCGCCTCGGACGATCCGCCGCCGCCCGCGAGCTTGTCGGCCGATTCATCGATCGAGCCGACGACGGCGCCGACCTCGACGGTGTCGCCCTCGCCCGCCGACTGCTTCACGAGCACGCCGGCCGCGGGCGCGGGGACCTCCATGGTGATCTTGTCGGTCTCGAGCTCAAGCACCGTCGCGTCGCGCTCGACGTAGTCGCCCTCGGCGACCGTCCACGACGCGATCACGCCCTCGGTGACCGACTCTCCGACGTCCGGGATGACGATGTCCGTTGCCATGAAGTCCCTTTGCGGGCCGTCTGCCCGCGCCACCGGGGTGTTACCCGGCCTTGCTCGCGACCGCCTTCTTCTCGTTCTTGTTCGAGTCGCCGGCCGACTCGTCGGCAGGCTTCGGCCCGACCGCCTCGGAGACGATCCGCTCCTGCTCTTGCTTGTGCATCTTCTTCGAGCCCACCGCGGGCGACGACGCGGCCGGGCGGCCGATGTAGCGCGGGGGCGGCAGCTCGAGGTTCATCATCAGCGTCTCCGCGACGTGCCGGAACCCGCCCATGTTGCGCGGCTCTTCCTGCACGTAGACCAGCTCCGCGTTCTTCGGGTAACTGTCGAGGATCTGCTTCGCGAGCACGTTGTGGAACGGGTAGAGCTGCTCGACCCGCACGATCGCGACCGCGTCGGTCGACAGCTCGTCGCGCCGCGCGGCCAGCTCGTGGTAGATCTTGCCGCTGCAGAAGATCACGCGCTCGACCTTCTTGCGGCTGCCCCGGCCCGTCGTGAACCGCGGGTCGTCGATGAGTTCCTGGAACGAGCCCTCGAGCAGCTCCTTCACGTTCGCCGTCGGCACGCGGAGCATGCTCTTGGGCGTCATGACGATCAGGGGCTTGCGGAAAGTCCGCTTGACCTGGCGGCGGAGCATGTGGAAGTGCTGCGCACCGGTGGTCGGGTAGCAGACCTGCATGTTGTTGCCGCCGCAGAGCTCGAGGAACCGCTCGAGCCGCGCGGAGCTGTGCTCGGGGCCCTGGCCCTCGTAGCCGTGCGGCAGGAGCATGACGATGCCCGACCAGCGGTCCCACTTCTGCTCGGCCGACGCGATGAACTGGTCGATGATGACCTGTGCGCCGTTCACGAAGTCGCCGAACTGCGCCTCCCACAGGACGAGCATGTTCGGATCGGCGAGCGAGTAGCCGTACTCGAAGCCGAGCACGCCGAACTCGCTGAGCGGGCTGTCGTAGATCTGGATCTCGGCCTGCAGCGTCTTGCCGTCGGGCCCGTCGGCGCCGGGCGGGGTATCGGTGCCGAAGACGCCCGACTCGCGCATGTGATTGAGCGGCGTGTAGGGCTCACCCGACTCGGAATCGCGCACGACGGCGTGCCGCTGACTGAACGTGCCGCGGCGGCAGTCCTGGCCCGAGAGCCGCACGGGCACGCCGTCGAGCAGGAGCGAGCCGAACGCGAGCAGCTCGCCGTCGGCGTGGTTGAGCATCGGCTCGTCGCTGCCGTCCTTGCCCCCATCTTTGAGTGCACCGCGGCTCTCAAAGAGCGGCTTGAGCTTGCGGTTGAGCTTGAAGCCGTCCGGCACCGTGCTCAGCGCGTTGCAGAGCTCGCCGAGCTGCGACTCCGTGATGCTGGTGTCCACCGGGTCGAAGTCGAACGCGTGCACCATGCCCGACCAGCGCTCGCTGCCCGGGTCGATCGTCGGGTCCTTGGGCGCTTCCTGGGCCTGCGACTGAGCGCGGTTCAGCGACTCGTCGAGCCGCAACCTGATCGCCTCGACGTCGGCCTCGGAGATCACCTTCTGCGACAGCAGCTTGTCGGTGTAGTTCTTCAGCACGCCCTTGCGGCTCTTGATCTTCTTGACGAGCAGCGGCTGCGTGAAGCTCGCCTCGTCCTGCTCGTTGTGCCCGAACTTGCGGTAGCACTGCAGGTCGATGAATACGTCCCGCTTGAACTCCTGGCGGTACTCCATCGCCAGACGCCCGACGGTCGCGACCGCCTCCGGGTCCTCGCCGTTGACGTGGAAGATCGGGGCGTCGATCGCCTTGCCGATATCGGTGCAGTAGCGGCTCGACCGCCCGTCGGCCGGGATCGTTGTGAAGCCGATCTGGTTGTTGACGACAACGTGCACCGTGCCGCCCGTGGTGTAGCCCTCGAGCTCCGAGAAGTTCAGGCACTCCGTGACCACGCCCTGACCCACGACCGCGGCATCACCGTGCATCAGCACCGGGATCACGCGGCGGCGGTCGCCGTCGTTCCGCATCCGCTGCTTCGCGCGGCAGCGCCCGAGCACCACCGGATCGACGGCCTCGAGGTGGCTCGGGTTGGACGCCATCGCGAGATGCAGCATGCGGCCGTTGGCGTAGCGCCGC